>JBEEGD010000037.1:0-16033 GCA_041166685.1 Acidimicrobiaceae bacterium
CGTGGACGACCCGCCCTTCGATGTACGGCATGCGCGCATTCTCCCAATTCCCACTCAGACGTACACATTTCTGTGTACGTCTGAGTGGGATTTCGTCACCGTGACTGGGCGAACAGGTGTTCGATAGACTCCGGGGGTGGGTTTCAACAACCCGGCGATGCCGTGGAAAGAGCTCGAGCGGAGGCTCTCCGACGGCCGGCCCACGAACGTACCGCCCTTTGCGAACGGCGGCGACAGCCCGGCCTGGTCCCGCAAGCGCCAGCCATTCGTTCCAGCGGTGGAGCGCCGCCGGGGCTCAGTGCCCTATGCCGCGCTGCACTGCCACTCGAATTTCTCGTTTCTCGATGGCGCGTCGCATCCCGAGGAGCTGGCCGAAGAGGCCGCTCGACTCGGACTCGAAGCGCTGGCCATCACCGACCACGACGGCTTCTACGGCGTCGTACGTTTCGCCGAGGCCGCCCGCGAGGTCGGGCTGCCGACGGTCTTCGGAGCCGAGCTCAGCTTCGGGCTGAACAAGCCGCAGAACGGCGCCGCCGATCCCGAGGGAACCCACCTTCTCGTGTTGGCGCGCGACCCCGTGGGTTATGCGCGGTTGGCGCGTGTCATCAGCGCGGCGCAGATGCGCGGCAAGGAGAAGGGCAAGCCCGTCTACAACCTCTCCGATCTCGCGCAGTCGCACGACGGTCACTGGTTGGTGCTCACCGGTTGCCGCAAGGGAACCGTGCCCAGCGCGCTCGTGCGCAACGGTCCCACCGCTGCGAGTCGGGCGCTCGCAGATCTCGTCGCGCTGTTCGGGCAGCACAACGTCGTCGTCGAGCTGTGGGACCACAATGATCCTCTCGACTCCGCGCGCAATGACGCGCTCGTGCAGATCGCGACCCGCGCCGGTGTCGAATGCATCGCCACCAACAACGTGCACTACGCAGTGCCGGCCCGGCGTCCGCTGGCTACGGCGCTGGCCGCGGTGCGAGCCAGGCGCAGCCTCGACGAGATCGATGGTTGGCTACCCGCCGCGGCTACCGCGCATCTGCGCGCGGGTTTCGAGCAAGAGCGGCGTTTCCGTCGCTATCCCGGCGTGGTCGAGCGGGCCGCCGCCCTCGGGCTCGAGTGCGCGTTCGACCTCCATCTCGTCGCGCCCGAGCTGCCGCCGTACCCGTGTCCCGACGGCCTGACCGAGATGCAGTTCCTGCGCCGCATCACCGAGGAAGGTGCTCGTCGTCGTTACGGGTCGCCGGAAGCGTCACCGAAAGCCTTTGCCCAGATCGCGCACGAGCTCGATCTCATCGAATCGCTCAAGTTTCCGGGCTACTTCCTCATCGTGTGGGACATCGTCGAGTTCTGCCGGCGTTCCAACATCTATTGCCAAGGACGTGGGTCGGCCGCGAACAGCGCAGTCTGTTACGCGCTCGGCATCACCAACGCGGATGCCGTGGGGCTCGGTCTGCTGTTCGAGCGCTTCCTCTCACCCGAACGCGACGGTCCGCCCGACATCGACATCGACATCGAGAGTGACCGCCGCGAAGAAGCCATCCAGTACGTGTACGAACGTTATGACCGCCTCCACGCCGCGCAGGTGGCCAACGTCATCACCTACCGGGCGAAGTCGTCGATCCGCGACATGGCCAAGGCGCTCGGCTACTCCACCGGCCAGCAAGACGCGTGGTCGAAGCAAGTCGACGCGTGGGGCGCGGTCGAAGCCACGAAGCGCCTCGACGATCACGAGATCCCTGGAGCCGTGCTCGCGTTGGCGGAGCAGGTCGAGCACTTCCCCCGCCACCTCGGCATCCACTCCGGTGGCATGGTCATCTGCGACCGGCCGATCGTCGAGGTGTGTCCCACTGAGTGGGGACGCATGGAGAACCGCAGTGTTCTGCAGTGGGACAAGGACGACTGCGCCGCGGCCGGGCTCGTGAAGTTCGACATGCTCGGCCTCGGGATGTTGAGCGCGCTGCACTCCACGATCGACATGGTTCATGAGCATCACGGAGTGGAGATCGAGCTGGCGACCATCCCGCAGGACGACGAGGTCTACGAGATGCTCTGCCGAGCGGATTCAGTGGGCACGTTCCAGGTCGAATCTCGCGCCCAGATGGCCACGCTCCCGCGGTTGAAGCCGAAGTGCTTCTACGACTTGGTCGTCGAGGTCGCATTGATCCGCCCCGGACCGATCCAAGGTGGATCGGTGCACCCGTACATCCGCCGGCGCAACGGCACCGAACCGGTCACGTTCATGCACCCGTTGCTCGAGCCGGTGCTGGCCAAGACGTTGGGGGTGCCGCTCTTCCAAGAGCAGCTCATGCAGATGGCCATCATGATCGCCGGGTTCACGCCGGGAGAGGCCGATCAGCTGCGCCAGGCGATGGCGTCGAAGCGCAGCAAGGAGCGTATGGAGCGCATTCGCCAGCGGCTCTACGACGGCATGGCTGAGCGCGGTGTCGTCGGCGAGACCGCCGACATGATGTGGGACAAGCTCTCGGCCTTCGCCAACTACGGCTTCCCCGAGAGCCATTCGGTCAGCTTCGCGTACCTCGTGTACGCCAGTTCGTGGCTCAAGCGCTACTACCCCGCGGCGTTCTGCGCGGGGTTGCTCAACGCGCAACCGATGGGTTTTTACTCGCCGCACTCGCTCGTGCAAGACGCCCGCCGTCACGGCGTCGAAGTCCGCACCCCCGATCTCAACGCGTCCGACTGGAACGCCACCCTGGAATCTCATTCTCGAGGCAATAGGGGCCGGTTTCCGGCCCCTATTGCCTCGAGTTCGCCGGAGACGTGGGGACATGGGGGGCCGGTGGTGCGGCTCGGGATCGGATCGATACGGGGGATCGGTGACGACCTCGCCAAAGAGATCGCCGGGGGGCGACCGTACGAATCGATGGAGGACCTCGAGCGGCGAGTCCCATCGCTCAACCTCGCGCAGCTCGAAGCGATGGCCACCGCCGGTGCGTTCGGATGCTTCGACGTCACACGACGGGAAGCGTTGTGGAGTGCGGGCGCAGTCGCACAGTCCGGTCACGACCGGTTGACCGGCATCGTCACCGGCGTCGAAGCACCGACGCTGCCGGGCATGTCGCTGCGGGAAGAAGCGCTGGCCGACCTATGGGCGACCGGCGTCAGCCCTGATGGTCATCCGACGCGCTTCGTCCGCTCGCATCTCGAAGCGCTCGGCGCCGTCCCTGCTTCCGGCTTGGCTCAGGTTCCCGCGGGCGACAAGGTGCTCGTCGGCGGCGTGGTGACCCACCGGCAGCGTCCGGCTACCGCCCAAGGCACGATCTTCATCAACCTCGAAGACGAGACCGGGCTCATCAACATCGTGTGTTCGAAGGGCTGCTGGGTTCGCTACCGGAGGGTTGCTCGAAGCTGTCCCGCGTTGCTGATCCGGGGCCGGCTGGAGAAAAACGAAGGGGTGATCAACGTCGTGGCCGAGCGCATCGAACCCCTCCCGCTCGATGGTGCGATGAAGAGTCGCGACTTCCGATAGCCGCTGATCATGGCCGTCATGGCCCGTGTGAGTAGTTCTCAAAACGGTCATGGGTGATTTGTCGGACCCATGTCACAGTGCCCGACACATGGCCATCGAGACCCTGATCGTCGACGATCACGACGACATCCGCCTGCTACTTCGACTGGTTCTCGGAGCTGAGGCGGGGATCGAGGTGACAGGCGAAGCGTCCAACGGCACCGATGCTGTTGACCGCTACACCGACCTGCGCCCGAACGTCATCGTGCTCGACGAGATGATGCCGGGGATGAGTGGCCTCGACGTGGTGCGGATACTGCGTGATCGAGGGGACGAGCCTCGAGTCGTGCTCTGCTCCGCCCACCTCGACACGCGCGTCAGGCACGAGGCGAGTGAGCTCGGCGTCGACCGGTGCGTGTCGAAGACTGACGTGAACGGCGTGGTGGCCGCCGTTCGCGAACTCGCAGCGCTCTGACGAGCCGCCCCTAGGCTTCGGCGGGTGGGGACCTTCGGGCGGCTCGTTGCTCTGCTCGGCGGGGGAGCCGTCGGGGTTTGGGTCCTGCTGGCGGCCGTTCGCACGGTTGTGCTGCCGCGAGGCGAGCCCGTGCTGCTCACCCGATGGGTGTTCGTCGGGATGCGCAGCCTCTTCAATCTGTGGGGCCGGAGGGCCAAGACGTACGAGCAGCTCGATCGGTCTCTCGCGATGTACGCACCGATGTCGTTGGTCACGCTGCCCTTCACCTGGGTGACGCTCGTGATCGCCGGGTTCACGGGCATCAACTGGGGCCTCGGCGTCGATCCACTACGTGAAGCGTTCTATCTTTCGGGCTCGTCGCTCCTCACGCTCGGATTCACCGCGGCGCCAGACCTGCCGACGCACGCTCTTTCGTACGTCGAGGCCGCGCTGGGTCTCGGGCTGATTGCCCTTCTCATCAGCTACCTGCCGTCGATCTACAGCGCCTTCCAGCGACGCGAGCTCGAAGTCACTCGTCTGACGACCAGGGCTGGTTCACCGCCGAGTGCGATCACGATGATCCGGCGGCATCACGCCCTTGCACGGCTCGATGCGCTCGACGAGATCTGGGACCAATGGGAAACGTGGTTCGCCGACGTCGAGGAGACGCACACATCGCAGCCATCGCTGGTGTTCTTCCGGTCCATCACGCACGATCGCTCGTGGATCACCTCCGCAGGGACCGTGCTCGATGCCGCTGCCCTGCGCTCGTCAGTCCTGAACCTGCCGCAAAATGCCCGCGCTCAGCTGTGCTTGCGCGCGGGATATCTCTCGCTGCGACGGATCGCGGACTACTTCTCGATCCCTTACGACCCCGACCCGAGCCCTGACGACCCGATCAGCATCGACCGAAGCGAGTTCGACGCGGCCTACGACGAGCTGGCGAGCTTTGGTGTTCCGGTGCGTCCACAGCGTGAGCAGTGCTGGAAGGATTTCCAGGGTTGGCGTGTGAACTACGACACGGTGTTGCTCGCACTTGCAGGACTCACCGCGGCACCGTATGCGCCCTGGTCGAGCGACCGTTCGCTGCGCTACCAGCGGCCTCCTCTGACGCGAGTGCGCCGCCGCCGGTAGGGGTCGGCTGGCTATCCACACGCGGTAAGGGGTAGGCAAGCGAGGTGCTGGCCACAGATACCGTCCTCGGCGGACGGTACCGGCTCGGTCCGATCATCGGTCGCGGCGGCGGTGCTGACGTCTTTCGGGCCGACGACCTGAAGACCATGCGGCAGGTCGCCGTGAAGGTGCTCCGCGCCGCAACCGCCGATGACCTTCGCCGTTTCGCGCTGGAGGCCGAGACCCTCTCACGCCTCGACCACCCGGCCATCGTGCGCATGTGCGACCAGGGTGAGCACGAGGGCGTGCCCTACCTGGTCCTCGATCTCATCGACGGCGAGCCGCTGTCCGCGGTTCTGCTGCGGGGTTCGTTGCCCGAGGCCGACGTCGCCCACATCGGCGCGGTGCTCGCCGACGCGTTGGCGCACGCCCATGCGTTCGGGGTCGTCCATCGCGACGTGAAACCGGGCAACGTGCTGTTCGATTGCGACGGCAGGGTGCACCTGACCGACTTCGGCATCGCCCGGCTCACGGACGTGACAGCCATCACCGCGACCGGCTCTGTGATCGGCACCGCCGCGTACCTCTCACCCGAACAAGTCACGGGAGATGGCGCGGGTCCGCACTCCGACATCTATGCACTCGGGCTGGTGCTCCTCGAGACACTCACCGGCGAGCGAGCCTTCGCCGGATCGCCATCAGAAGCGGCACTCGCTCGCCTGCACCGCTCGCCGGAGATCCCGCACACGGCCACAGGCTCCTTCGCCGCACTGCTGGGGGCGATGACCGCCTCTGATCCTGCGATGCGCCCGACGGCCGCTGGAGTGGCCGAATCACTGTCTCTTGGTGCGAGCGACGCGCCGGTGGACCCCACCGCGGTGCTGCCCGTGGCGAGCGATGTCACCGCCGCGGTTCCGGTCTACGCGGCGGCCACGCCAGCGCCCTCCGCGCCCGCCCCGTTCGATGGAGGACGCCTACGCGCGCCGCTGATCATCGCGGCCGTGCTCGCGCTGCTCTTGTTGCTCAGCTCTGCGTTCGGCGACGGTGGCGGCCTCGACGTGCCCGCCACCGCCGCGACCAGCACCACCACGGCGACGACGGCGCCGCCCACGACGGCCGCGCCGCAAACGGTTCCCCCGACCACGGCCAAAGACAAGAAGAAACCGAGCGATCAGGGTCACGGCGGCGACTGACGACTAGGTGAGTTCCACCTCGGGAGCATCCGCTTCTCGAATTGCGGTTCCAATCTCGAAGTAGTCGCGCTGCACGAAGTGGCCCAGGGCCGCGACCAGTGTGCTCGGAAAGGTCTCGACCCTGGTGTTGTAGTCGCGCACATTGGCGTTGTAGAAGCGGCGGGCGGCCTGGATGCGATCCTCCGTCGAGACGAGCTGGCGTTGGAGGTCGAGGAACTGCGTGCTCGCTTTCAGGTCGGGGTACGCCTCTCGCAACGCGAGCAACTGTCGAAGGGCGTCGACCAAGGCGTTCTCCTCGGGCGCTTGCGCGGCGGCGTCACCGTCCGCTGCGAGCGCATCGCTCCGAGCGCGGACGACCGCCTCGAGCGTGGTGCGCTCGTGGGCGGCATAGCCCTCGACCGTCGCGACGAGGTTCGGGATGAGGTCGTAACGCCGCTTGAGCTCAGTGTCGACGTTGGACCATGAGTTGTCGACCAGCTGACGCTGGCGGACGAAGCGGTTGTACGACAACAACGCGGCGACAACGACCAGCAGGCCGACCCCCAACAGCACCACGCCACCGAGCACAGGCGTTCAGTCTGTGCCGCTCACAAAGGCGAGGGCAACGATGGTGACAACGACGAGGTTGTAGGCCAAGTGGGCCCGCGTGCTCTCGAGCATGGCCGCATTGTCGTCGCCGGTGCGTGAGTAGGCGCGCATGTACCGCCACGTGAAGTACTGACCACCGATGCTCAGGCCGAGAGCGGCACCAATCGGAATGCCGATGATGGCGTGAGCCAGACCGAACTGCACACTCCGCCCGACGCGGCCCCAGCGCGAACGACGTTCCGCACCGAGACGGAACATGCGCTCCTCGGCCTCCGCGAACAGGGGAAGCGCGGGGAGGAGCAGCACGACGAACACGAGCGGTACGATCCATTCGAGCGGCGTTCCAGTTGTGCGTTCAGTCCCACCGGTGACCGGATTCCCGAACCCGCCCAACGCGGTCCACCATCCCCAGTCCAACCCGGGGATCTGCACCAGCAGCACCACGGCGGTGACCACGAGCACGATCACGGGAACGGCCAGGCCGAAATGCACGGGGTGCAACCCTCGGGCGATCTCGACCACCCGCTGCCGACCTTTGCCGGTCAGCGCGATGCGCGTCCCCCCGGCGATTCGCACACCCACGAATGCGAGCACGGCGACGGTGGCGACGTCGAGTGCGGACACGCCGATAGGTTCGCACGCCGTGGAGGCAGTGGTGCGGCGGCGGGTCCTCGTCGAGGGATTGGTTCAGGGGGTCTGGTACCGCGCGAGCGCGGAACGTGAGGCCGTACGCCTCGGCCTTGCCGGTGTCGCGCGCAACTTGCGGGACGGTCGCGTCGAGATGATCGTCGAAGGCCCGTCCGCGGCCGTCGACGCGTTCGTGGCGTGGGCTCGTATCGGCCCACCGCGTGCGCACGTGTCCGGAGTCCAGATCGAGGGTGAGGAGCCGACGGGACAGCGGGGCTTCCGTGTCGGCTAGCGACTCAGGTCACGGGGCGCGCTCGTAGGAACCGGTAAGGCTCGCGGTCACGCCCGGGACCTTCGAAATCGCCGTGATCGCCTCTGACCCCTTCATGCCCGCACTGACACCAGTCGGCGCGGTGAGCGCGTACAGCGTGACGATGTAGTGGTGCGGCCCGGCGCCTTTCGGTGGACACGGCCCCGTCCAGCCGGCGGCTCCCCCGTCGTTGGTTGTCTCGACCGCACCGTCGGGAGCGGCGCCACTGGCCAGCGCTTGCACGGTGGGATCAAGACCCGCCAACACCCAGTGCACGAAGCCCTTGGCGTCGGTGTCGGTGACGGTGATGGCCAACTCGACCGTGCCCTCCGGTACCGAGCCCCACGCCAGCGGCGGGGAGGTGTTGGCGCCGTCACAGGTGAATTCGATCGGGATGGCACCGCCGACTTGGAACGCGGTGCTCGTGAGCGTGAGCGGCGCCGCCGGGACCGTCGTTTGGCCTGCAGCGGTCGTGGTGACGAGCGACGGCGCGGTGGCGCCCGGCGGAGGGGGCCGCAGAGTCCGTCCGTCGCTTGCGCACCCGACGACGGTGATGAGAGTGACGGCGACGACGGTGGCTCGTCTCACGCGAAGAGCGCGCGCTCGGCGAGCGCGATGGGGAGGCCGCCTGATCCCGCGAGCCGATCGTGGAAGTCGCGCAGACCGCCACGATCATCGGCGAACCACTTCGCCCGCATGCGCTCGATCTCGAGCGATCCCGTGAGGTACGACGCCGCCTGCGTCGGCCACGCGCAATAGCGGGTGACCTCGGCGCGGGCGGTTGCCTCGGTGAGGCCGGTGTTCTTGTGCATGTACGCGACCGCCTCGTCGAACGACATCTCGCCGGCGTGCAAGCTGGTGTCGGCGACGATGCGGGCGGCGCGAAAGATTCGGGCGTCGAGATGGCACAGTTCCTGCCCGGGGTCTTGATAGAAGCCTTGCTCGCGCATCATCACTTCGCTGTAGAGGCCCCAACCCTCCACGAAGTACGGCGTTGTCACGAGGCGACGCAGTGTGCTGGCCTTGGCCTGCATCCAGGCGAAGTGCCAGTGGTGTCCGGGATAGGCCTCGTGCACCGCAGTGGTCGGCATACTCGGGTAGCTGTTGTCGGCCAGCCGTTGCGCCAGCTCCTCCTCCGAGGTTCCTTCAGGCGGATACGGCACGTTGAAGCGACCTTCGAGCGAAGGCCGCATGGCGGGCGGTTGGAAGTACGACGCGACCGCAAGTACCGGGCGTTGGAACGGCGGAGACGGCTCGACCGTGCAGCGCTCGCCGTCGGGGAACGACACGAGGTCGTGTTCGACCAGGAACGCGCGCGCGGATTTGGTCCAGCGCTCGTACCCATCGCGCATGTCGTCGGGGGTCTTGGGTCGGTCGGCATTCACGACATCAAGGCGGGCGCGCCAGTCGTCGTCATCCCAATGCTTCCGACAGAGTTCGCGCATCTCCGTGTCGAGCGCGGCGTGTGCCTGCTTTCCGCGCTCGCGGAGTGCTGGTGCGTCGTCGGCCAGCAACTCCTTCTCGCGTAGCAAGCGGCTGTAGCGCGCTTCACCGAGCGCCCAGTCACCTGTGGCGCGCGTCTCGAGATCCGAGAGGAAGTCGGCGAACGACTCGTACGCGGCCGCGGCTGCCGCTCCCGCCTCGCTGATCTCCACGCGCAATTTGTCGTCGGCCACCTCTGCCGGGAGCAGGTCGCGGCTGTAGACGACCGCGGCGCGGCACTGGCCAAGAGCGCGCGTGACCAGGAGCGCGCTGGCCATGCCAGGGTCGAGGTTGGCGCGTCCTTCATCGAGGACGCGCGCGACCTGGTTGAGGCGCGAGACCGCCGCGCGCACGAGCTCTGGCTCGGGATGCAGCCTGCGGATGAACAGGGAGAAGACACCCATGAGGCCCGCCGACACGTACGAGTCCGGATCGCGCTGCCACCGCCGCCAGTCGCGGGTGATCGCCGACCCTCGTAGCTGCGAGAGCACGAGGTCGCGATCGATCCGCTGGTCGGGCGTCAGATCGTCGTCGGTCAGCGCGCTGAACTTCGCGGTCCACTCATCCTCGGCCGCTTCTCGATGGAGATGACCCTCCGCCGAGAGATCGGGCAGTTCGTCGTCGTGGCCGTCGGCGCCATGAAAGGTGGCCGTCGTGGGTGACTCGGCAAACAGCCAGCTCACGTACTCATCGACGAGGGAATCAATCACTGTCACACCCCGAGCGTTGCAGACTGTGGCTGCTCCATGCGACGGCTCCGATTCTCGCTCCTCGCGCGCCTACGCGCCCTGCTGGGCTCCGACGCGTCCGGTGTGCGCCAGACCCTCGTGGCGCAGTCATTCAACTCGTCTACCAGCTTCGTGGCCGGGGCATTCCTCGGGGCCATCACTGAGACGCTGGCCAAGTACCCCGGACTCCTCGTACTCGTACCGGCCGCGATTGGCTTGCGAGGCAACATCTTCGGAACGTTCGGCAACCGGATCTCGACCTCGATCCATGCCGGTACGTTTCGGCTCTCCGCTCGCCGCGACACGGTCCTCGGCCAGAACATCCTCGCGTCGATGGTGCTCACCGTCGGAGCTTCGCTGTTGCTCGCGCTGGCCGCGAAGGGTGCCGCAGTCGCGCTCGGTATCCAGCACTCGATTCCGACCTTCGACCTCACCACCATCTCGATCGTCGGCGGAGTCCTCGGCTCGATCGTGGTACTCGGCCTCACCCTCGGCGTCACCGCGGGAGCCGTTCGTTACGGGTGGGACCTCGACAACGTGTCGGCGCCGTTGGTGGGTGTGCTCGGCGACGTCCTGACACTGCCCGCGCTGTATCTCGCAACGTTCCTGATCGGCATCTCCGTGTTGACGCCGACCTTGAACACCGTCCTCGTCGTGATCGCGGTGATCGTGCTCATCGTCGGCTGGCGCTCGCAGCTGGCGGAGCTTCGCCGCATCGTCCGGGAGTCGCTGCCCATTCTTGTCGTGGCCGGGTGTGTGAGCGCGGGTGCAGGGTTGGCGCTCGAAAAGAGCTTCGCGGTGTTCGACAAGTTTCCGGCGCTGCTCGTGCTCGAGCCCGCCCACCTGTCGAGCGGCGGCGCGCTCGGTGGCGTGCTTGCTGGGCGGCTCGCCACGAAGATGTTCCTCGGTACTTCCACGCCCTCCGCCACTCCGGACCGTGAGGCGCGACGAGACATTGCGTTGCTCTTCCTGCTGGCCGTCCCGATCTACCTGTTCAACGGGGTCGGCGCGCAGCTCGTGGCGCTGGGCCTGGGCTACGACACCCCTGGGTGGGGCCAGATGATCGGCGTATCGCTCGTGGCCGGGATGGGCGGACTCATTCTCGTCGCGGCGGTCGCGTACTACACGACGGTCGCCGCAGTGCGAACCGGGCTCGACCCCGACAACTACGGCATTCCAGTGACCAGCTCGTTCGTCGATCTCGTCGGCGCGATGACGTTGATCATCACCATCTCTGCCTTCTACATCTCGTAACTAGTCTGGAGCTCTCACCGCGATGGACCAACCACCACGAAACCTCAAGGCCATGCTCTCGGAGGCCAAGGACACCTCTGAGCTCATGGTCGACTTGGCGTACGCCGCCCTCTACTTCGGCGACCCCGACATGGCCGAGGAGGTGAGTGAGCTCGAGGAGAAGATGAGCTCGCTCGTGCACGACATGCGTGCCGTCTGTGTGCTTGCGGCGCGTCGCTTGCAGGAGGCCGAGGAGATGGCCTCGGTGCTGCAGGTGATCTCGGCCATCGAGAACATTGCCAACGATGCGGTCGACATCGCTCGCATCGTCACGCATCGGCTCGGCATCCCCCGGGAGCTCGTGGCCGACCTCTCCAATGCTGAAGAGGTTTCACACCGCGTGCGCGTGCGGGAGAACTCACATCTCGCCCGGCGCCCGTTGTCGTCGCTCGAGCTACCAGTGCAAACGGGCATGCGGGTGGTCGCGATTCGTCGGGATCGCGACTGGATCACCGACGTGCACGGCGACGTGCTGTGCGTGCCTGGCGACGTGTTGTTCTTGCGCGGGTCGCCCGCGGGCATCGACCGTCTGCGTGAGCTCGCTGCCGCCCCGCGCTGGGAGCCACCGGTACCGCCGGAGGACGGCACGCTGTCCGACCTCGACCGAGCGGTCGACGTGCTCGTGGAGATGAAGAACATCTCCGAGACGGCGATCGGCCTTGCGTACTCGGCGCTCGTCCTACGTGACCAGGGCCTCGCGGCCGAGGTGCGTCACCTGGAAGATCGACTCGATGAGATGAAGGATCGGCTCGAGCTGTGGGTGCTGCGCGCCGCACAGCAAGATCTCGATCCCGCGCCCCTGCGAGGGTTGTTGCACCTGTCGCAGGCCGCCGAGGATCTCGGCGACCAGGCGCAGCAGATGGTGTGGCTGATCGAGCAAAAAGAAGAGTTGCACCCGATCCTCGCGTTGGCCCTAGGGGAGTCGGACGAAGTGGTGGTGCGGGTTCCGGTGGCTCCGGGTTCGCGGGCCGATGGCGCAACGCTCGGCGATCTACGGATCGACATCGAGCCTGGTTTCCACGTGCTCGCGGTGCTGCGCGACGAGCGGTACATCTACCGGCCGCGCGGCCACGTGCACTTGTTCGCCGGCGACGAACTGCTCGCGTCAGGACCCGACGAAGGCCACCCGTACCTCGCGGAGCTGTGCGGCTGGCGCCTTGTCGAAGACGACGAAACCGGCGAGCAAGAACTCGTCCCCCTCGCCGCCGCCCGCACCCCCTGACGTCGGTGGTCGGGATCAGATGTAGCCGCGGAGGCGGCTGGCGAGGGCGACGCGTTGGATCCCGATGGCGAACGCGGCCTGGCGCATCGTGCAGCGCTTCTCCTCGACGAACGCTGCGGTCACGTTGTACGCGCGTTCCATGTAGTCCGCCAGCACCTCGTTGAACTTCTCTTCGGTCCAAGGCATCTGCTGGATGTTGCGCGTCCACTCGAAGTAGGACCCCGTGACACCTCCCGCGTTGGCCAGGATGTCGGGTACGACGTCGACGCCGCGGTCGCCCAGGATCTTGTCGGCGCCCGGGGTCGTCGGGTAGTTGGCCGCTTCGATCACGACCCGGGCGCGCACCTGGTTGGCGTTGTCCTGATGGATCTGCTCGTCGAGCGCGGCAGGGATGAGCACATCGCAGTCGCACGTCAGCAGTTCCTCATTCGTGATCTGCTCCGCGGTCCCGAGATCGCTGACCTTGCCGCCCCGCTTGGCGATGTCGACGAGGTCGCTGACCGGCAGCCCGGTTTGCTGATACACGCCGCCGAACCGATCGGACACCGCGACGATTCGACAGCCACGGTTCGCGGCCTCGACCGCGGCCCACGAACCCACGTTGCCGAAGCCCTGGATGGCCAGCCGAAGGTCGCGAAGCTCGAGCCCGTGCTGACGCGCATACGCATCGAGGATGTAGATCACGCCTCGGCCGGTCGCCGCTTCCCGGCCGGGCTGGCCGCCGAGCGACAACGGTTTACCCGTGACGATCGCCGGGCTGTAGCCATGCGACGACGAGAACGCATCCATCATCCATGCCATCGTCTGCGCGTTCGTGTTGACGTCCGGTGCCGGAATGTCGCGGTAGATCCCGATCACATGGCTGATGCCGTTGGTGAACCGGCGGGTCATGCGCTGCAACTCGGCTTGGCTCAGGCCGTTGGGATCGACGGTGATGCCGCCCTTCGCGCCACCGAACGGGACGTCGAGGAGCGCCGTCTTCCACGTCATCAACGATGCGAGGGCCCGGACCTCCTCGAGGTCCGCGTCGGGGTGATAACGAACGCCACCCTTGTACGGACCACGAGCGCCGTTGTGCTGCACTCGATAGCCCTTCACCACGAGCAGGCCGCCATTGTCGAGGCGAACCGGCACCTGCACCGCGATCTCGCGGTACGTCGACGTGAGAATCGAGTACATCTCCTCGTCGAGGTCGATGATGCGCGCTGCTTCTTCGAAGTAGCGGTTGACCGCTTGAAAAGCGGTGAGTCCTTCCCGCGCCATGACGCGATGTTGTCAGTTAACTGTCGTCGCTGCTGAGGAGGAGGCGGAGCTGACCGGCGCGGGGAGGTCGAAGGCATTGCTCGGAATGCTCGTGGTGTACTCGGTCGCGGCGACGGAGCCGGACGGCACCTCGACGAGGACGATCGCCCCTTCTGGGGACACGCACAACCTGGCCGAGGCGCCCAGCGACGGATCCTGCTCATGACCGGCCTTGCGCGTGGTGGTCAAGCAGCGCGCCGCAACGCCGGCGAGCTTCTGATCGTCGACTCGAAAGTCGTAGTCGTTCGCCCGGCTCCGGAAGCCATCGATCGCGCCTTGCACGGCCGTGGGCCCGAACACCTCACTGTCGGTTGACGGTTTTCGGGCGAGCTCGCCGCAATCCCAATGGTTTGCCGCCATCGCGCACTGATAGCTGCGCCCACCCACCGAGATGGTCGAGTCGATCGTGCCGTCGGCATGGAACGTGTCGAAGCGACGGTCGGGTGGCCGTTGGGTCGTCGTGACCTGCAGGGGCTTCCCGTTGGCATCAGTGGTTTCGATCGTCGATCGGTAGGTGGCGGTGGTGCCCGAGGCGGCGAGCGCGAAGAAGTCCGTGACCTCCTTCGGCAGTCCCGCCTGCTCGGCGATCGATCGGCCCTGGTCGGCCTTGGTCTGGCTGTTGCCCCCACAAGCTGCGGCGGCAGCCAGCACGATGAGGAGCCAGCGGCGCACGGCGACGGACCGTAGCCGTACGATCGATCGACGATGACGCAGTCCAGCGCGCCCACCGAGCCGGCCGAGTCCGCGGAGGAAGACCGAGCACCCCTGCGGCGCTCGGTGGCGCTCGCGTTTGGCATCGGCGTACCCGTGGCACTCGCGGCAATAGGCCTGACGTACGCCATCATCGCCATTCCCATGTACACGTTGGCGCAGGCGGATCCGCATGGCCTCGATCGACCGTTCTTCCGGCATGCGCTCGTGCGCATCGCGCTGCCAATCGGTGCGTTGATCGGGCTCGCCATCGGTAGCGTCGTGGGGGTGTGGTACCGCCGCGGGGGACGCCTCCCAACTGACAGGACGCCGTTCTGATGGACGACCAGCTTCGATTGCTTGCCGTGCACGCCCATCCCGACGATGAATCATCGAAGGGCGCGGGCACGATCGCCAAGTATCACGACGAGGGCGCCTGGTGCGTGCTCGTGTGCTGCACCGGCGGCGAAGCGGGCGACATTCTGAATCCGGCGATGGACACGCCCGAGGTGAAGGCCGACATCGCCAATGTCCGTCGTCGCGAGTTGGAGCGCGCTGCGGAGATCCTTGGCTACGACGAGCTCGTGTGGCTTGGTTATCGAGACTCAGGAATGCCCGACTCTCCAGAGAACGCCGACCCGCGCAGCTTCGCGGCGGCCGAGCTCGACGATGCCGTCGAACGCCTTGTTTCGATCATCCGTCGCGTGCGCCCGCACGTGATCGTCACCTATCCCGACGAGCAAAGTCGTTACCCCCACCCGGACCACCTACGGGTGCACGAGATCTCCGACATCGCATTCGACGCCGCCGGTGACCCTGAGCGCTTCCCCGATGCGGGCGAGCCGTGGCAGCCGCTGAAGCTCTATTACACGACGTGGTCCCGCGAGCGCATCGTGGCACTGCACGAGAAGATGCTCGAACTCGGGCTGGAG
The DNA here is from genome assembly GCA_041166685.1 of Acidimicrobiaceae bacterium. Taxonomy (GTDB): domain Bacteria; phylum Actinomycetota; class Acidimicrobiia; order Acidimicrobiales; family JACDCH01; genus DASUCS01. The sequence goes on from JBEEGD010000037.1 coordinate 15,392, forward strand.
TCGCCGTACGCGCGTTGGTTCGAACAGAAGCCCGACGACCCGCCACCGCCACCGCCACCCGAGATCACCACCCGGATCGAGGTTGGTGCGTACTACGGTCACCGGAAGGAGGCGCTGCTGGCCCACGCCACGCAGATCGATCCCACCTCACCATTCTGGTTCTCGCTCCCTGATGAGGTGGCGGCCACCGTTCACCCGTACGACGACTACACGTTGGCCCGAAGCCTGGTCGACAGTTCGCCGCCCGAGGACGATCTCTTCGCGGGGGTTCGCGAACTTGTCTACGATCCCGGCGCCCGTTGATGTGAGGTGACCTAAGGGGGGTCCAATGGCGAAGTTCTTGTCCCAGGAATGGCTGGACCTGCAGAAGAATCTCGGTCAAGAGTTTCCCGAGCGGCCCGGCGCGACCGCACGAATGCAGTACAAGGTGACCGGCGGCCCGGACGGCGACGTCGCGTTCCACACGGTGATCGACAACGGCAAGATGCTCGAGAACTCGCTCGGCGAGGACCCGCAGGCCGAGTTCACGATGACGGTCAGCTACGACGACTTCGCCAAGACGAGCAAGGGTGAGCTCGACGCCAACGCCGCCTTCATGCAAGGCCGTCTGAAGGTCACCGGCAACATGGGCAAGTTGATGAC
>JBEEGD010000038.1:0-20582 GCA_041166685.1 Acidimicrobiaceae bacterium
ACGCACCACGAGCGGCCAGTCCCGCGATCGCGCCCAGGAGCACCAGCCGAGCCACCCGCGCCGCCGGCCATCGCAGCAAGCCCCGAACACCTCGCGTCCAGACCGGTAGTCGATGCGTCCCCCGGGCTTGCACCGGAAGCCACGGCTGCACGCGAGGGAGCTCCATCGCCAGTTGCCGGCGCAGCACGATGACGGTGCGGACATCCTGCAGCGTCGCGGCGAAGCGCAGCTGACCGACGAGCGTCGATCGCCGCTCTGCCGCTTCGACCGACACGTTGCCCACGAGCGAGATGCCGACCACGAGCAGCACGATGGCGATACCAATCGCGACAAAACCGGACGGCGCCATGTCGAGCGGCCACAGCGCGATGTGTCCCGCCGCCGAGGTCGGTGACCCTTCGACGACGTTGGCGCCATCGGCGATCGCCCACACGATCAGCCCGAGGCCGAGCAACGACGCGAGCCACGACGGCATCCGCAGACCCGAGGCGCACAGCGCGGCTCCGTAGCCCAAGGCGATCGTGGTGAGGGCGAACAACGCGCCGCACGCGGCCCAGGCAATGTCTTCTTCGGGCAGGCGATGCGCCGCGAGGATGCCCGCGACCGCGCCAGTGAGCGCTGCGACGAACAACAAGAACCGGAGCTGTCGCAGCGCGGGACCACGCATGGCCGTCGTGCGATCGACCGGCGCGAGGAGGATGTGGCGAACGTCCGCCCGCTCGAGGGCCACCGGACCGCCCCGGCTGCCCGACCGAAGCCCGACCGCGACGACGGCTGCGGTGATCAACCCGACCCAATCAGACCCGTCGCGCGTCAAGCGTTCGAGTTGCGACGGTGTGAGAAAGCCGTCGCCGACGAACCCTGCACCGATCAGTACCGCGGTACCACCGAGCAGCGCGGTGAGATACGCCTGGTACAGCGCGTCGATCCAGTGCACCTCAGCCAAGCGCTTGCGGCGCCGAATGCGTCGCCACTCCGCGAGCGACCCTTCGAGATCCGCGTCGGGGGCGGCGGTCAGCATCGCGGCCAAACTCGACGCAATAAGGATCGGCTACCGATGCCTATTGCGTCGAGAATCACTCCTGCACCAGTTCGATGAGGGTGCCGAACGCCGTCTTCGGATGCACGAAGGCCACCGTCGTACCCCGCGAACCGGGGCGGGGCTGTTGGTCGATGACCTGCCCACCCTGGTCCTTCACCGCTTGCAGCGCCGCCGCGCAGTCGCGCACGCGGTACCCAATGTGATGCAAGCCCTCGCCTCGCTTCTCGAGGTACTTCGCCACCGGCGAGTCGTCGCGTGTCGGCGTGAGCAACTGGATGTAGCTCTCGGCCACCCGCAACAGCGCCTCTTCCACGCCGTCCGACTCGACGACCTCGCGGTGCTCGACGAGCGCGCCGAACGTCTCGCGGTAGTAGTCGATGGCCGCGCCGAGGTCGCGCACGGCGATGGCCACGTGGTCGATCTCGGTAAACATCGGCACGACCGCGCCGGCGACCTCGGAGACCGTCGTCTTCTCGTGCGGATTCTTCGCTTGGAGCGGGCTCACTGGTGCTCGCTCCAGTTCATGCAAACAGCTTGATTCGTCCCGACTGCATTGCACCAGTGAGCCGTCGCCGCTACGCGGCGATGAAAGGACACTGTGCTGATGATTCGCTCGCTTCGCTCGCTCATGAATGATGCCTCCGGAACAGCGTGATCTTGTCCTCACCGACCTTCTCGCGGAACTCAGGATCGTCGATGCCGAGCCCTTCCTCGGGCGCAAGCGCAAGCACGCCGATCTTGCCTTCGTGCAAGTTCTTGTGCACCGAGTACGCCGCCTCACCCACTTCGGTGAGCGGATGTACGGCCGACAGGATCGGCTGGATGGCGCCTTTCGAGATCAGCCGGTTGGCGTCCCACGCCTCGCGGTAGTTGGCGAAGTGCGACGACTTGATCGACTTCAACTTCATCCAGAGGTGCCGATTGTCGTACTCGATCTTGTAGCCCGACGTCGCCGCGCACGTGACGATCGTGCCGCCACGGGCACACACGAACACCGACGCGCCCATCGTCTGACGGCCGGGATGCTCGAAGACGATGTTTGGGTCCTCGCCGACGAGCGCGCGGATGTCCTTGCCGAAGCGGCGCCACTCGCCCTCGTCCTGCGCGGTGTCGTCGTCGTTCCAGAACTTGTAGTTGCTCGCCCGCCGGTCGATGACCGCCTCACAGCCGAGCTCGTGCAACAACTCCACCTTGTCCGGTGACGACACCACGCCAATCGGCGTACCGCCACCGTTGAGCACGTACTGCACCGCGTAGCCGCCTAGGCCCCCGGATGCGCCCCAGATGAGCACGGTGTCGCCCTGCTTCATCGCCGCGCCGTTGTGCGACACCAACATGCGGTACGACGTGGAGTTGCACAGCGCGTTGCACGCCGCCTCCTCCCACGACAGGTGCGCGGGCTTCGGCATGAGCTGGTTGGCCTTGACCACGGAGAGGTCGGCGAGCCCGCCGAAGTTCGACTCGAAGCCCCAAATGCGCTGGTTGGTTGCCAGCATCGAGTCGTCGTGCGCCGACGGGTCCTGGTCATCGACGTAGTTGCAGTGGACGGTCACCCGATCGCCCGGCTGCCAGTTGCGCACGGCGTCGCCAACCTTGAGCACCACCCCCGCGGCGTCGGAACCGACGACGTGATACGGCAGCGCGTGGCGCGCGCCCCAGCGCGACTCCTTGCCGAGCCGGTCGAGAAACAGAAACGTGGGCAGCGGCTCGAAGATCGACGTCCACACCGTGTTGAAGTTGATGGCACTGGCCATCACCGCGATGTAGGCCTCGTCGGGCGCGAGTTCGGGCGTGGCCACTTCCTCGACATGAAGTGACTTGCGCGGGTCTTTGTCGGCGGAGTCGAGCCCTTCGAACATCGCCTGCTCGTCGCGCAACACGAACGCGGCGCGGTACGACTCCGGAATCGACAGCGCGGCGATGGCCTCACCCGGTGCGTTCGACACGATCGCGTCGAGGATCTCGTGCATCCGGCGAACTTACTGCCGGGTCGCCACGAGGCTCCAAGCGCGACCGATACGATCGGTCCGTGGCGTCGGACGAAGACATTCGAGCGCGCCTCGAGGCCCAAGCCGCGAGCATCCTGGGCCAAGCACGCTCGGATGCGATGGAAGTCCTTCGCACCGCCAAGGCCGAGGCCGACGATGTGCGGGCTCAGGCCAACCGCTATGCGGCCGAACGAGTCCGTGAGTCCGATGCCACCCGCGACCACGCCCGGCGGGAGGTCGTGAAGGCACAGGAACAGGCGCTGGCCATCCGCTCAGAGGCCCAGCGGACCGCCGACTCGGTGGTGCGTAATGCGACCACAAAGGCTCGATCCGAGGCCGACGAGCTCCTGCGAGAGGCCCAGCGCCAGTTGGCCCGGGCGGTCGGTGAGGCCCGGGATGCCGAAGCCCGCGCCGCGGCCGCCCGTGAGAGCGAAGCCGAGGCGCTCGAACGCATGGTGAGCGTCGCGGGCGCGGCGGCGGGAGAGGTCGACGTGAGCGACCGCTGGGTCGTCGACCTCACGGGAGAAGGCCTCGACGAGATGGTCGCGGGTGCGGTGAACGCCGCCGTGCGCCGTGCGGTGCATCCCGTCGTGATCCGCGCCGGTCGCTACACGATCGTGCGTACCCCGCAACGGCAATAGGCGCTCGCGTATCCCGTCTCCCTATATTGGCGAGGACATTTCGCATCCTCGTGGGAGGCATTTGATGGCTGGTTCCGTGATCATCGCCGGTGCTCGCACGCCGATCGGCAAGCTGTCCGGCGCACTCGCCGGGCTCTCGGGTGCCGAGCTGGGCGGGTTCGCGATCAAAGCCGCCCTCGAGCGCGCCGGCCTCACTCCCGAGCAGATCGACTACGTGTTCATGGGCCAGGTGCTGCAAGCGGGCACTGGTCAGATCACCGCACGGCAAGCCGCGGTCCACGCAGGGCTCCCGATGACCGTGCCCGCAACGACCGTCAACAAGGTGTGCTTGTCGGGGCTCAACACGATCTACCTCGCAGATCAGATGATCCAGGCGGGGGACGCCGAGATCGTGGTCGCGGGCGGCATGGAGTCGATGAGCCAGGCGCCCTACCTGCTCCCCCAGGCGCGAGCCGGCTACCGCTACGGCGACGGCACGCTCGTCGACTCCGTCGCCTTCGACGGGTTGTTCTGCGCGTTCGACAAGATCGCGATGGGCGGCGCCACCGAGAAGTACGCGGCATCGGCCAACCTCGCCCGCGAGCCGCAGGACGAGCTCGCGGCGCAATCACACGAGCGGGCCGCGGCGGCGATCAAGGACGGCAAGTTCGCCGACGAGATCGTCCCGGTGGAGATCCCGCAGCGCAGGGGCGACCCGATCCTGTTCGACACTGATGAGGGTGTTCGTCCCGGCACGACCGCCGAGTCGCTCGGCGCGCTGCGCCCCGCGTTCGACAAGGCCGGCAACATCACCGCCGGCAACGCGTCGCAGATCTCCGATGGTGGCTCGGCGGTCATCGTCACGTCGAAGGCCAAGGCCGACGCGCTCGGTGTCACGCCCCTGGGCGAGATCGTGGGCTACGGCCAGATCGCGGGCCCCGATCCGTCGCTCCTCACCCAGCCGTCGCGCGCCATCAAGGCGGCGCTCGACAAGGTCGGCAAGAAGGTGACTGACATCGATCTGTTCGAGCTCAACGAGGCATTCGCCGCGGTCGGCTTGGCCGCCATGGCCGATCTCGGCATCACCGACGACATCGTCAACGTCAACGGCGGGGCCATCGCCCTGGGTCATCCTGTTGGCATGTCGGGCAACCGGGTGGCCCTCACGCTGCTGCACGAGCTGAAGCGCCGCGGGGGCGGGCTGGGCGCAGCCGCGCTGTGCGGCGGCGGCGGCCAGGGCGACGCGATCCTCCTGTCGGTGGGCTGAACCGCAGTCTCGAAGAAAAATCCGGTTTGCGGGTTTGGGTTCCGAGATCTCCGGGAATCGCTGATTTTCGAAGGGTGGGGTCTTGTCATCCCTTCGTAAAGATCGTAATCTGCTCGCAATACAGCGTCCGGGACTGGTACCCCCACCCACCAGGACCGGCATAACCCCGATGTGCCGCCATGGGCGGGCCGGAACTCGTCCGCCCGCGCCCGACCCGCCCGGGCGGCGCACGGGTTTCCTTCGTTTTCGGGTGACTTTTCGGCTCCCGGGCTAGGGGGCGACTTCGATCGTCTTGTCGGGGCTGCCGGCCAAATTGACGGGGTTGCCCGTCGCGTCAGTGAGCTTCGTGACCGAGGTGATGGTCAGGGGGTACGTCGCCAGGTTGGTGCCGCTCGAGACACTCACCGTCAGCACACGACCGGCCTCGTAGGTCACCCCACCAATCGTGACCGGCGCCGCGTTCAACAAGCAGTCGGACGCCGCGTTGCACGCCACCACATCGGTGAAGGTGTTCGCACCAGTGACGTTGTATCGGGTTCCGTTTGCGCCAATTGTGGGAGGCGCCATCCGCTCACTGAAGATGAACCGATGGGTGTCGCTCGGACCGGAAAAGCCGGTCGGTGTCCCGTCGACGGTCGCGCGGACATCGGAGATCGTCGGGGGCGTGTTGTCGACGTCGAGAACCGTGTCGGGACTGCTGGCAAGATCGAGCGCCGTGCCGCCCTGATCGGCCCATCCCGCACCGACGCCCGTGACCGTGACCGGATACTTCAACCCTGCAGTCGTGCCGGGCTGTATCGGCGCGGGCAACGTCCCCAGTGTCACGGTGAGCGTCCGGGAGTCTGAGCTCAGCACACACGTCGTCCCACTCCCGCAGCTGATGTTGACGACTGTGCCGTCCGCGTCCCGTACCTGGTAGGTGGAACCGCTGGCCGTGATCGAACTGCTCATCGGCTCGCTGAAGACAAACGTGTGCTCATCGCCGGCGTTGGCGATGCCGTCCAACGAGGCGTCCTTGGTCACGCGTGCTTGGTTGATCAGTGGCTCGTCGGTCGCACGAGCGGTGGTGGTGACAGTGGAACTGCTGTCAGCAGACTCGTCACCCTCGTCGACGGCGCGGAACTTGTACGAGTAGGACGTGTCCACGGTCAGGTTCGTGTCGTCATAAGACGTCATCCACGCAGGCACCGTGGCCAGCTTGCTGAACGTGGAGCACCCAGTGCCGGCGCAGCGGAAGATCGCAACCGAATCGGTGTTCGGCGTCGTCGACGGCGTCCACGAGAGCCGGATCGTCGTGCCATGTTCGGCGCCCTGAAGTGGGGTCGGTGCCAAGGGCGCGCTGTCCGTCAGGCTGAGTTGGCTCGGCGCCGACGGGTTGAGGCGGTAGCTGCCCTGCACGGTGTCGCCAGGGCTGATCGCGGCCTCGAACGCGTCCGCATCCGGACTTGAACTACCAACCGAGAGTTGGTCGCTCGGCGAGTAGAAGAAGGTCGAGCCGGGGTCGGCCGAATCTGAAGTGGTCCCGACAAAAAGGTTCTCAACCTTGTCGACATACTTCACCGTGGCCATCCCGACGATCGGCCCTGGGTGGTATTCGTCGGGAGTCCAACGGGTGTGACAGCCCACGCCGAAGACCTCGGAAGGAGGCTTCGGCGTCGTACCCGACCCCGTCAGGTTCAGCTTGTTGTCGGTGTTCTTGTCGGCGAACACCACCGCGACGACGTCGACTCGTTTCGTCAGGTCTGCGGTGGTCGAGTCAATCACGAAGCTGACGGCGCCGTTGACGACTGAGACGTTGTCCAAGTAGTTCGTGTCTGGGTTGGCCGGATTCGTCGCGCTGTTCGCACTCTCGATGACGCCGCCGGCCGCGTCGACCGTGAGATCTGCCGCCTGGTTGCCGTCGGTGTCGAAGAACACGGGCTTCCCGGCCAGGTCGGTGGACAGGGCGCTCGCGGGGAACAGTGCGATGTCGACCGCGGTGACATCGGGCGCGACGGCGGCTGTGCACGTCCGAGCACCCTCGTTCGTGGTCGTCGAGCTGCTGAAGTGAGGGTTCGCGGTGTCCACCGGCGTGACGACAATGCCCGGCTGCGCAAACGTGAACGTCACGTCCGTCGTCTGGTCCGCGGTGGGATCCCACTCCGTACCCGAGGTCGCGTCGGTGATGCCACTGGCGCCGGTGATGGTGATGGCGCCCTTGAGCACGCCGTCGCCGCCGGTGGCCGTCACGGGGCCGGTGACGGTGACCGTAAGGACCTTCTTCTCGCTGTCGAGCGTGAAGGTGGCCGTCGTGGAGCCCGCGGGCGTCGGGCTCTCGTCCGTCAGGGTGGCCACGGTGTTGTCCACGTCCTTGAGCCTCAGTGACGAGCTGACCGCGATGGGGTTTGCAAACGTCAGCACGATGCTGTCGCCCTGGCTGAGGACGCCGTTCCTGTCCGCGTCGTTCGCCGACGCGCCCTGGAGATCTGGGCCGGCCGCGGGGAGCGGCTTGATGTGACCCGCCGCGTGCTCGACCGCCAGCCATCGGATGAGGAACGACGCCATCTGATCTCGCAGTACCGGGTTCCCGGGGGCGTACGTGTCGGTGCTCACGCCTTGGGCGATACCGACCGATGCGATGGCGTTGATGTTGGCCTCGTGCGTGGTGCCGTTGTCGTCGGTGAAGAAGTCCTGGCTCGTGCTGAATGCCGTGCCGGTGAGGAACTTCTCGGAGTTGTTGATGAACGTCGCCATCTGCGCGCGGCTCACGGGATCGAGCGGGCTGTACGCCCCGCCCCCGGTTCCCTGCACGATGCCGGCCTTCGCCAGGCGGTTGATGTTGCCCACATGCACATCGGAGTTGCTGACGTCATTGAACCGGTTGGTCCCGTCGTACACGGGCAGCACCTGCAGCGCTGTGCTGCCGGTCTTCAGCTTGATGGCCTCGTCGAGGGTGCGGGCCACGAACGTGGCCATCTGGCCGCGAGTGACCGTGCCCGACGGGTCGTACGTCGTGGCGGTTTTGCCCTTGGTGATGCCTGCGGCGGCCAGGCACAGGACGTTGTCGTGATGCTTGCTGGCCGGAACGTCGGTGAACGGGTTGCTGGCTGGCACGTTCTTGCAGAAGGCGGTGGTGTCCTGGGCCGGGGGTGGCGCAGCCGCGGCCACGCCCGCGAGCGGCGCCACGGTGAACAGGACCGCCGCGACGCTCGCGACGAGTGCGGGCAGTCGACCCGCCACGTGACGCTCCGCCGGTCGCGTCGAATGGTGTGCAGTTGAACCAGTGCGCATTGTTCTCCCCCGGGTTCTCGCCGGGAGTCAGTGTTCCTCTTTCTTCAGAGCGTGTCCACAGACCTCGTTTGAGCGTCCACGCGGAGAGGGGCCTGCCTCACGGCAGGCCCCTCTCCGACTCATGACATGTTGTTGAGGCGAGCCCTACTTCGCGAGCCCTTCCATTTCATCGGTGGGCTTGCGTCGCTACACCTGCTAGTTGCGCTGATCGGCGTCGCCCGCGGCAACGGTGCCGTGAGAGAGGACGGTCACCGTGTATTCCACGCCCGAGGTGAAGAGCGTCCCTGGCCCGCCGTTCGCGGGGCCTGCTGCCGCGTTCACATCGGTGACGGTCAGTGTTCCTTGGACATGGGTGATGGTGAACCCACCATCGGTGACGCCCACATAGCCATTGGTGGCGGTGCCATCACCGGTGAAGGTGCACGTCGCGCTGGCCGGCAGCTGACCCGTCGGTTCCCCAGCGGCATTCGGACTGCTGGCAACGCAGCCAGTCGGAGGATCTGTCGGTGGAATCTTGGCCGAGGCCGGACTTGCCACCACCATGAGGATGCCGGCGGACAGGCCAGCGATGATCAGTTTGCGCACTCTGTTTGTTCTCCTTGGTTTGTGAGCCAAAGGAGCAGGGAGTTGGGCCAGTGTCAGCGCTGCGGTGTCTTGGCGGCGTAGAACGGCAACGGCACGGACAGATCGCCCCCCAGCTCCGTGTATTCCGATTCTTCCGGGATTAGTGTTTCTCCCGGTCCACCCGCCACGGCAAGCGCGCCGGCCAGGTCGGGGAACATTTCGTCACAAAACGGACAAACCCTGCTTTTCTGACAGAAAAACACGGCCAGTCTCGGGCGGGTGATATCAGAAATGACACGTCCGGGCTATGGCCTCGAAGCGTGCCAAGACCGCAGACTCGCTCGTACAGACCAAAACGGGCGCGAACCACAGATAAGGCGACATCTCGGCGATGCTTCAATCAAAACTTGCGCTCCGGCGCTCCCCGTTCGTGCTGGCTTTGGCGGCCGGCCTCGTCCCGTTCCTTGCGGTCGTGCTGTTGTTCGGCGGTTCGCCGGCCGAAGCTGCGGCGCCAGCGGCCCAGCCCGAGGCCGCAGCCGCGCCGAGTACCGCTGTCAACCTCGCGCAGCTCACGATCACGATCAACACCTCGTCGGACTGGACGAAGCTGCACCTGGCGCCGGCAATGGTGCGCAACCTCGCCGTCACGAGCAGCCCTGCCGGAGTCGGAGCCACGAAGATCGCCGACGGCATCTCGCTCACCAACATCCCGGTGAACGGCGCGACGATCACCTTCAACGCGCTGGCCGAGGACGTCACATCGGCGACGAGCTTCACCGCGACGGTCGAAAAAGGCCGACGCGGGGCCGCGACCGCGACGGTGAGGAACACCTCCGCTTCGCCCTACACCGTCACGACGCTGACCGACACGGTCTCGAACTCCGCGACGAACCCCGCGAGCAAGGCGTTGACCCGCCAGCAGCTCTTCGGCTCCGTTCAGCCGACGCTGCGGCACGCCGATCCCCGCCACCTGGTGCTGGCGTTCTATTACGGCTGGTTCGGCAAGGCCAGCTTCGACAGCCCCCGGATGTTCGATCAGCCCGCGAGTGGTGCGTACAGCGCGTGGGACTCCACGGCAGTCCTGGACATGACGAACCAGGCCCGTGCCAACGGCATCGACGGCTTCATCGTGTCGTGGTCGGGAGACCAGCTCAGCGGAACACAGTTCGACCTCGCGTTGAACGCGGCCAACGCTACAAACGGCTACGCCACCGGCTACCTGGAGGTGATCGGGGCGAATGCGGCGGGCGATCCGGCGCAACCAACCGACCCGGCGGTCGTGCGCGCCCGGCTGCGTCAACTCGTCGGACGTTCATCGAACCCGGCGTTCCTCACCTCGGACGGCGTGCCGGTGGTGTTCGTGTACGGCATGTACCGCTTGCCGGTGGATGCGTGGCAGCAGATGCTGGCCGACGAGGCTGCTGCGGGTCGCCCCGTTCGCTTGGTCGGCGACGGCAGTCTGCCGAGCTACGCGAGCGTCATGTGGGGCGCACATCAGTACAACCCGAACCAGCTGTCGTACGACGCTCTGTCGCAGTGGAACCATGGCCGGCTGGTCGCGCAGCGGGGGCCCTCGGCTGTCGATCCGAGTGCCGCGCCGAAGCTCTTCGCGGCGACGGTGTCACCCGGCTTCGACAACCGCAACGACAAGGCCGCTGTCGGGCAGGTCGGTGCCTACGTGAGCCGCGGTGCGAACGGAGAGCGTTACCAACTCACGTGGGACGCCGCCTTGGCCAACGATCCCGACTGGGTGCTGGTGACCTCATGGAACGAGTGGTACGAGGGCACGGTCGTGCAACCCAGCGTGCGCGCGGGCGACCTCGCCCTTCTCCAGACGAAGGCGAACGCCGCGACGTTCTGAGCACGTGACCGTACCGGCCGGCCGATGAACGGTCGGCCGGTACTGTCGCCACATCACGGCCGAACGGAACGGGCTCGTCGTCAACGGACGATTCCTGCGCGCGCAGCCAACCGGACTGCACCGAGTCGCACGGTCGCTCCTTCGCGAGCTGCGAGCGCACGGCGCCCGTGAACAGCTCGACATCGCAGTGCTGGCTCCGCGAGGCGTCGAGGACGCCGAGGTCGACCGCGCCCCATGGGCTCCGGGGGGACGGGTAGGCGACCACATCTGGGAGCAGGCCGTCCTGCCCGTCGCGGCTGGCCGGCGCGCGGTCTTGTCGCTGGCCAACACCGCTCCCGTCGCCGCGCGACGTTCCGCGGTGATGGTCCACGACCTCGCCACCCGCGTCGGGCCCGAATGGTTTCGGCGCGAACTACGGCTCTACGGCGCGCTGTCGTTGGCGGCGGCCCGGCGGGCAGACGTCGTGCTCACGGTGAGCGAGCAAGTGGCCGACGAGCTGGCCGTTGCCGGAGTGGCGCCGAAGCGGATCTCCATTGTTCGCTCGGCGATCGCCGAAGACTTCAGACGCGCGAGCGACGACGACATCGCGGCAGTGCGCGCGCGGTTCGCGTTGAACCGACCCTTCATTCTCCACGTCGGATGGGCCGATCCGCGCAAGGACGCCGCGACGCTCGCGGCCGCGCATCTGCAGGTGCTCGAGGAAGACCCGCACGACCTCGTGCTGGCCGGGCTCGCGCATCGCAACTTCGCGCCGGTCGTACTGCCCGAAGCGCCGAGCATCCGGCGGGTCGGGTTCGTGAGCGACGCCGAGCTCCGTGCGCTCTTCAGTGGCGCGGCCGCATTCGCGTTCCCATCCCGGTACGAAGGGTTCGGCCTGCCGCCGATCGAAGCCATGGCGTGCGGCACGGCGACGCTCGTGTCCGATCTGCCCGCGCTCCGCGAGAGCACCGAAGGGCGGGCCGTGTACGTTGCAGCGGGCGACGTTGAGGCATGGGCCGACGCCTTGCGCGCGGCGTTGGCCGGCGCGGTGGCACCCGGTGAGGCTCCGTCTTGGACGTGGGGTGACGCCGGTGACCAGTTGATGACGGCCCTGGCGCCGCTACTCGGATGACGCGACCAGCTCTTCCATCACGGTGTCGATCCTCTCGACGAAGCAATCCCACCCGAACTCGAGCGCTCTCGTCCGGGCTGCCGCCCGCATCGGCGCAAGGTCCGGGCCCGCCCTGAACACTTCGGTGAACTTCGCGGCGAAGGCCTCGGGGTTCGCGGGCAGCAGCCAGCCAGTGCGGCCGTCGACGACCGTCTCGCGCGCGCCGCCTCGGTCGACGGCGATCACCGGAGTGCCCGAGGCCATCGCCTCGAGCGGAACGATCCCAAAGTCCTCGTTCGGGGGTGTGAACACCAACGCGGTCGCGGTGCGGTAGAGCGTCGCCAACCGGTCATCGTCCACATCTGTCTCGAACCGCACCGGCCGCCCCGCGGCGCGGCGGCGGAGATCATCGAGATACGGCCTGCTCTTGCTGTCCACGGCCCCGGCAATCACCAATTCGCCATCGAATCCGTTGCCTTCAGCCTGCGCTAGCGCGTCGATGGCCAACTCGATCCGCTTCTGCCACATGATCCGACCCGCGACCAGAAGGAACGGCGTCCGGACTGGCGCGGCGTCGGCCGCGTCGCCGCGAGAGAACCGCGCGACATCGACGCCGGGATGCAGCACTTCCATCGGACCCGACGGAACCAGTCCAGCGGCGCGGACACGGTCACCGGTCTCGCGGCTGTTGAGCAGTACGTGGCGGTACCCGCGCCACAGCCGCCGGTCGACGACTTTGAACGGCGGTCCGAGCAATCCGAGCAGCCGGTGCTGGAGCGGCGCACGCTGGCGGACGCCAGCGCGAGCGACTGGGTCGTACAGGACCTTCAGCGGGGTGTGGCAGTAACACGCGGTCGGGAGGTGCGACCGCGCCAGGATCAGGTCGCCGAAACCGTCGCACGACACGAGCAGCGCCCTATGCCCCTCGAGCGGCAGGCGGGTGCGGCCGATTCGCCAGGCCGCCTGTGCAATCGGGACGAGGCGGCGCTCGATCGACACCGCCGGACGAAGCTCGACGATGTCGTGCCCGGCGAGTGCGGGGAAAGTGGCGTCCTTCTCATAGTGATGTGTGAAAAGGGTCCAGTCATGGCGGCTGCGGTCCAGCAACTCGGCCAGAACGCGTTCGATGCCGCCCCGCAAGTACGTCCACGGGTGATAGACGGCTAGGCGCATTGCGCGTCGTGATGTTCCGTTCCGGCTCCTTCGACGGCGGCCCATCGTAGGACGGCGGCTGACAGCCGCCCGCTCATCAGCGGATTCATCGTCGATGGAACGGGCAAGCGCTCTCAACCTTTCGTGGAGTGCGTTTTCGAGCCCACGCGAGCCGTCCGGTTACGATCCACGGGTGAGAAGTGACTCGGGCGGGCCGCCGGGCGATCCGGGCCCGGCCGGCAGCGAAGTGCTGTCGTCATGGGAGGGCGCCTTCTACTTCAGCCCGGCCAACCTCGTTCTCGCGCTCGTCGTCGCGTTCTTGGTCGCGGGCCTCTCAGCCGCCCTGCTGCTTTCGCGGCCGGCGCGGTTCGAATCGACGGCGACGGTGGCCGTCGATCAACCGTCGCTGATTGCGTCTGGTGGCGATCGGGTGATCGACAAGCTCGCGCGTCTGCGGGTCAAGTACGCGCCCCTCGTGAAGACCGACGTGATGACGGAACCGCTCGCGAAGGAACTCGGCACCACCGCCGCAAACGTGCGGTCCAGCGTCTCCGCGACCACGCCACCCGACAACCTCCTCATCCTGATCACTGCCAGAGCAGGCAACCGCGCGCAGTCGCAGACGTACGCGACCACGACCGCCCAGTTCCTCGTGCGCTATGCCCGAGACGAGCAGGTCCGGGAAGCGGTGCCGGCCGATCAGCGATTCGAGCTGGTGGTCGTCGATCAGGCCCGGCCCGGAGCCAAGATCGAACCGAGCCAGCAACGCGCCGTCGCGGTCACGCTGGTCGCCGCTCTCGCGGCAGGAGGATTGGCCTACGTGGTGCTGCAGCTCGCACGGCCCCGCGCCCGCCGTTCCCCCGAACCGTGATCCAACTCGCCGTCCTGGCCGGCACCGCGTTCGTCGCGTGGGTGCTGCTCACGGCGCCCGTTCGCGCCAACTACGTGGTGCTGGTGTCGGTGCTGGCATTCGTTCCGCCCGTCGCGGGGGTACCGAACGGGCTCACCTCGCAGTTGTTCATCACGCGGGTCCTCGTGATCGTCGCCGGGTTGGGTTTGGCGATTCGCGTCCGTCGCGGGGAGGCAATCGGCGCCCGCTTCGGCTCGCACCCGGTCGTCATCCTGGTCGTTCTGGCGCTGGTGGTCGCCTTGGTCAATGGCGTCGTTTTCGTCGCTGATCCGACCAACATGCCGTCGGCGATGGGGCGCTGGATGCTGCTCGTCGACCAAGCGCTGACCTTGCTCGTGGTGAGTGCCCTGCTTCGTGCCATCGACGACCTGGTGTGGGCGACGACGGTCGTTGTGCTCGCATTCAGTGGTGCCGCGCTCTTGGGGTTGGTCGAACGTGTGACCGGGGTGCGTCCGACCGGTGTGATCTTCGGCCCGCTTGCATCGATTCTCGCCGCCGGGCCCACTGTGCGAGGCGGCTTCTCTCGTCCGCGGGGAACGTTCCAGTTCGCGCAGGAATTCGGCCTGATATTGGCGTTCATCGCGCCGCTCGCGGTGATTTGGGTGACGCTGCGGCGCAGGTCATTGTTCGCGCTCACAGGCGCGGCGCTCATCGTGGTCGTCTCGCTGCTCACGATCAGCCGTAGCGCCGTCCTCGCGCTTGGTGTGGGCGCGCTGGTGCTCGTGCTCTTCTCTCGATCCGGGCCGATCCGCGCGCTGGCGATCTCCGGTGCGGTCTTGGCCGCGCTCTCGACCGTGGTGTTCGCCGGATGGTGGGCGGCGTTCTCCGGTCCCGATGTGACGGGTTCCACCGATGCCCGCATCGATCGCATTCCCGTGGTGGCCAGCCTCGTGGCGGACCGACCCTGGACCGGCGTCGGCTTGTCGGGCATCGAGGCCGACGTGCCATCCACCGACAACCAATACCTGCTGACGTACGCAGAAGTCGGCGCGATCGGGACGGTGGCGCTCGGTGCGATGTGGGCGGGCGTGACCATCGCCGTGGCGTTTGGGCTTCGGGGGCCGTCTGGACCCGAACGCAGCGTGGTCGTCGGGTGCCTGGCCGGCCTGATCGCAGGTTTGGTCGCTGCCGCGACCATCGATCTGTTCACCCTGGGAGGGAGTCGGGTGTTCTGGCTGCTCGCGGCCCTCGGTCTCGTCGCGGCTGAGCGGACCGCGCCGCCGCTACCTCGCGCTGGTCGGCATCGGCTCACGCGACCAGCACTCGCGGCCGCGGGAACAGGTCTCGTCCTCGGTGGGCTCCTCGTCGTCGTCTTCCCGCGCGCGGCCGCTCGCGAGTTCGTCTTCACCAGCTGGCCTGCCCTCGCCGAGGCGGTGGACTTGGGTTCCGGCTTCCACATTGGCGCGGTGTACGTGAACTCGGTGTGCGAACACAGCGCTGCGCTCGCGTCGAGCGGTGCTGCGTTCGACTGCCGCGGGGTGAAACAGTCGAGCGGTGTCGGCGTGCTGCGCATCGCAGCCGGCACCAGGACTGCGCTCGACGACGCGGTGCACAACGAGATGGCGATCGGGCGGGTGCTGTCCGGCTTCGAGCTCTTGCCGGTCGGGCCGGTGCGCGACGCGTTGCCGAACTGGGTCCGAACGGCACCACTGTGGCTCGCGGCACTGTTGGGCTTCGTGTTGTCGGTGCCGCGACTGCGCCCGCTCCCTCGCGAATGACAGCTGACGCGGCTTCAGCGCCCACCGTCGTGTACATCGGCGGCGCCGGTCGCAGTGGCAGCACTCTGCTCGACAACGTCTTGGGCTCGAGTCCAGGTTGGTTCTCGGCGGGCGAGCTGCGCTTGTTGTGGAGCGCGCGGCAACTGTGGACTCACCAGTGCGGTTGCGGACAGCCGCTGCGCGAGTGCGAGCTGTGGTCTGCCGTGCTTCGCGAGGTCGGCGCCGTGGATCTGTCGTGGGCTGCTGGTATGGAACGCAGGGTCCTGCGGTCGCGGCAGACATGGCGACTCCTGCAGAGGCAGGGAGTCGGGGCGTTGCCCGGCGGACGCGACTACGCCGCCCTCACTGGCCGGCTCCTACGAGCGATCACCGCGGTCACGGGCGACCGAGTGGTCGTCGATTCATCCAAGAGTCCGATCGGTGTCGCCGTCCTGGCGACGGCTGGAGCAAGAGTTGCAGCGGTTCACCTCGTGCGCGACCCGCGCGCTGTGGCGTGGTCTTGGCAGCGGCCGAACATGACGGTGACAAGCGCTCGTCCTCTCAAGCAGCGAGGAGTCGCTTCGGCCGCGATGGAGTGGACCACGAACAACTTCGCGATGGAAGCGGTGATGCGACGATCGCGCGTGCGACGAACGCGGATCCGATACGAAGATCTCATTGACCGGCCCGGTCACGGGCTGTCCGCCATTGCCGAGGCTGTCGGGTCGGATTTGGAAGTGCGACTGTCCGGGACGACGGTCAGCCTCGGCCCGAACCACACCGTCGCGGGGAACCCGAGCCGATTTCGCATCGGCGACGTGCACCTGCGACGCGACGACGAGTGGCGGTCGCGACTGCCGCGACACGACCGCCGAGTAGCCACGGCACTGACCTCGCCGCTATTGCTGAGGTACGGCTATCCCCTTCGATGATCTGCTGCGGGATCAGTCGTTCTCGGCGCTGCTGGCCAAGATGTCGTACAGGGCAGTTGCCTCGGCGCGGCGAGCCGCCAATGACGGCGAAAGCAGCAGTTCACGAACCGCGTTCTGCAGCGCGGCGCGTGCGCTCGAGGGCCGCGCCGCGTCGCGTTCCGAGACCTGACCGCCGTGGAGACGAGCGTTGTGTTCCTCGATGTGAGCAAATACGGCCGCAACCTTTGCGTCGTCTTGGCGGAACGAGTCGAACTTGGTGCCATAGCGCGCGTTGATGCGATCGATCACCGCGCCCATGTCGGCGGTCACCTGATCGAACGTGGCCACCACGAACTCGGCTCGATGCGAGACCAACCGGCGGTGGAAGCGCACCCACTCGTACAGCGCGCCGCGCGACGACGTGTACGGAGCCGCGAGCATCAACGAGGAGGCCGCCGCCACGGGTTCGCGCACCACGAGCAGGGCTGGGAGTCCCGCGCGGATGGCCCGCAGCAACTGCGCCGGCGTGTGAACATGGCTACTGATGCGCACCGGCGCGTGCTGCGCGGTGCGGAAAGCAGCGACAGCAAAGGTGTTCCCCGAACGAGGGTAGCCCTCGATGACGATGTCGGTGCTGGTGGTGAGATCACGCTTCACTCCTCCGCCAGTGACGCGGACGATCAGCGGCGCGCACGCCGGATGGTCGCCCAGTGTGATCCGTCCACGTCGCAAGGCTCGCTTCACCATGTCGCGTGGCGTTGACCTCGCGAAGGCCAAATCCGCGGGTTCGGCCGCCATGAACGCCCGACTCTACTTGTGCCGCGCGTCCAGCAATCCGCTTCGCAATGGCACACGGGCGGCCTTGAACGCACCCACCGTCGTTCCGGCGACGCCGCGGATCAGCCCATCGGCCATGCCTCCGCGATAACCCGTTCGCGCCGCTCGCAATGTGACGAGCAATCCACCATTCCAGAGCCGTCGCCACAGCAATCGGCGTCCGAGAGCGCCGTCGAGTTTGATCGCCTTCACGGCCACCGCGCCCGCGCCGATTCCGTACCCGTACCTCAAACGGAACACCGCGCCGGTTCGACGCCATTGCTCGTGCACCACCACGACATCGGGGTCGTACGCGCCGACCCATCCCTCACGCAACAGTCGGTAGAAGACGTCATGGTCCTCGCCAGCGCAGAACCGGGCACCGGCGCCGAGCACCTCGTCGAACCCTCCGATCGCCTCGAGCGCGAGTCGGCGCATCGCCATGTTGGCCCCGTGGCCCGTCGTGGCGGGATCCTGCGCGCCCTCGAACCGGCGCGGCACCTCGTCTGTCTTCACGGACACCATCGGGCCGCCCGACCGATCCGGCAGCACCCGGCCGGTGACGAATCCGACCGACGGATCGACGAACTGCGCAGCCAGCCGCGCTGTCCAGTGCGGCTCAGGGCGGCAGTCGTCGTCGGTGAAGGCCACCACGGGGGCGGTCGTGGCGGCGACTCCCACGTTGCGTGCCAACGCCAAACCGGGCCGCGGCGCCCGCACGACTCGGACCCCGGCGTCCTCGGCGACGCGGCACACTGCCGGATCGAGCGATGCCGAGTCGACGACCAGCACCTCGTCGTCGTCGCGCACAGCTGCGGCCACCGACGTCAGCGCCGCCTTCAAGAACGCTGGGCGATCCCGGGTGCAGAGGATGACCGCCACCCGAGGGCCGTCCGGCATGCTCCCTATCATGGCGTCTCCCATGGCTGCCCCTCTCGTGTCGGTCGTGATCCCCACGCACGACCGAGCCGATCGAGTGATCGACGCTTTGGCGAGTGTGGCGTCCCAAACCTGGACGTCGTGGGAAGCCATCGTGGTCGACGACGGCTCATCCGACGCGACTCCGACGGTGCTCGCCGCGGCCGCGGAGCGCGACCGCCGCGTTCGGGTGGTGCGCCACGACAGCCCGCAGGGCGGGTCGGCCGCTCGCAACAGTGGGATCGCGCTGGCGAAGGGTGAATTGCTCGCGTTCCTCGATGACGACGACCAATGGCTCCCAACCAAGCTCGCGGAACAGGTGAACTACCTGGGCAGTCACCCCGACGTCGGAGCTGTCTCCTGCTGGCATGCGATCGACGATGGTGTATCCCGCGAGTCCCTCCTCTTCCGAGGGCCCACCGTCGTGAACTACGACGATCTCTGCTGGGACGACTTCTGCGGCAGTGCGTCGTTCTGTTTGTGGCGCCGATCGGCGTTCCGTGAGGAGCCCCGTTTCGATCCCGACTTGCCGAGCGCGCAGGACTGGGACGTCTGGTTGAAGTGCGCGCGGCAGGCTTCAGTGGCCGTCGTTCCCCAGATTCTCTGCCGCTACTCGGCGCACCATGGACCTCGAATCACCGCGTCATCACCAGCCCGCGTCGAAGGGCGGCAGCGCGTCGTCGAGCGATACGGCGCGTCGATGACAGAGGAGTGTCGCGCGTACCACGAAGCCCGCATCGCGCTGCTGGGCGACGACTCCGGACTGTCGGAGGCAAAGGTGCTCGCCGGTCTGTTGGCGCACCGCCGCCCACAAGCGGCGTTCGCGCTGACGTCCGCGGCCATCGCCGGGCGGCTGGGTGACCGGGCCGGCGACCCCGCTCGGGGCGCGCGCCAACTGCATCGCACGATTCGCAGGTACCGGCGCGCGCGGTGAAGCTCGCCGTCGTCAGCCGGCAACTGCCAGAGCGAGAGGGAACGTCGCCTGGGCGGGTACTCCTCGCCTGGTGCGAAGGTGCCAGCGCGGCGGGGCACGAGATCGAGGTGTGGTCGTGGGGACCCGATGCCCCGCAGGGCGACCTCCCGCCATGGTGCACGTGGAAGCCCCTGCGAAGAAAGGGTTGGCTCCGTACGAAGAGCCGGGCGCTCGTGAACCCGCGGACCGCGGTAGCGACCGCGGGTTGGGAGCCCTTCGACGGCGCGGTGTGTGTCGCCGATGATCCCCTCTCGTTTCCGGCCGTGGCTCCGTTTCACCCGTCGGTGCTGACGCAGCACTACCTCACTCGACTTGACGTGCATGCGCTGGAGCGCCGCCAGCTTCGAGATGTGCAGGACCTGCGGGCCGAAGCCCGCAACGGCCGGCGCGCCGACGTCGTCCTCGCCTATTCGGACCGCGTGGCCGCCGCGCTCCAGGTGCCGGCGGCGTCCGTCCCGATCGCCTACGCGACGCCAACGGACCCGTTGACCCCCACCGACGACCCCGTGGCAGTCCTGCTGGCCGACTGGAGATGGCCACCGAATCAACGGGCGCTCCGTCTGATGCTCGACGCGTGGCCGGACGTGGTCGAGCGGGTGCCAGCCGCCGAACTCGTGCTCGCCGGGCGAGGACTGGAGCGCGATGCCGCGATGGGCCATCGTGTGCGCGCGATCGGTCCGGTACCGAAGGCGGCCGACGCGCTGGCTCTCGGCAACGTCTTCGCATTTCCCTGCCCAGCGACAAGCGGGCCGAAGGTGAAGGTCATCGAGGCCATGGCGTTCGGACTGCCGGTCGTGACCACGCCATCGGGTACCGAGGGTGTGTGGGCCGAGCCAGGCCGTGACCTGATCAGCGTCGACGAGCCGGCGTTCGGCGCGGCCCTCGCGGAACTCTTGTCCGACCCGGAGCGCCGAGCCGCGGTTGCGACGGCGGGCCGCGCCGCGGTCGTCGCAGCCCACGACTGCGTGCCAGCGGCCAACGCCAAGATCGACGCGATCGCTGCGGGGTTGAGCCGCTTGGCTACTTCCGAGAGGGAGACGGACTGAAGTGACCCGCGCGAACTGGCACTGCGATGGCCCGGACGAACCCTGCGCACGTTCCTCCTAGGCGAGCGAGCGTGAGGATGACTCCCGTCTTGTAGCGGTCGCGGACCGCGCGCCTGAGCCGCACGATGCCGTTTTCCCACACATGCTCACGGGCCACCATCCGCGCCCGCCTCCGGTCGGTGTGCAGCAGCTTCGCGATCCGCGCACCCGTTCCGGTGCCATACGAATAGTCGAGGAGTGCGAGCTGCTTGCGGCTCCGCCATTGGTCGTGCCACGCACGAGGATCAGGTTCGTAGCGTCCCGTCCACCCGGCGGCGAAGAGTCGATCGAAGAGGTCGTACTCCGGGGAGGAGCGGAATCGCCCCCCTGCGCCCATCGCTTCGTCGAAGCCGCCGATCGTTTCGAGGGCCCAGCGTCGCACCGCGAGGTTGGCGCTGTGGCCGAGCGTGCCATTGCT
>JBEEGD010000039.1:0-4709 GCA_041166685.1 Acidimicrobiaceae bacterium
TGGTGTTGCCGGCCGCAACTGCGACCGCCTCGGCGGCATCTCTGCCGCTTTCGGACTTGGTGAGCCGACCATCCTTGGGCACCACATCGATTCCGCGACGTGCGGGATCGAAGCGCTGCACCGTAAATGGCCGCGTCTCTCCGAGATTGAGTACCTCGCGCGCGCTGCGCGGTGGTGGATCCCCCAGTTCGCGCAGTGGTACGTAGCACTGCGCGTCGCCCACGTGGACGTAGGCACCATGTGAGGAAAAGCGATCGACGACGCCGTCAACGGTCGAGCCGACGGGGTGATCGACGACGAACGTGGCGTACACGAGCTGGTCGTTGATCGGCTCGCCGTGGGCGCTCGATCGCCGCCGCCGGGTGCGGGTCTCCGGTGACTTCACGGGCGGCGCCGGCGCGAGCGACGCCTTGTGGGCGGGCTTCGCGACCGGCTTCGCCGCCGGTTTGACCGGCTCTTTCTTCGCCGGCCTCGGCGTCTTCATCGGAGCGGCCTTCGTCTTGACCGGCTCCTTCTTCGGCCCTTTTCGGGTATCGCGCACCGACCGGCGACTCGCAGGACCCCGCACGGGAGCTCGCAACACGAACACCCACCCGACGTTGGGAACGGGTTTCCCGCCGATGAGTCGACCTTCATCGAAGAGCCACGGATATTGGCCGTGGAACTCCTGGAAGGAGTCGTTGGAGAAGACGTCGGCGTTGGCTCGATCGGCGATCTGCAACACGAAGGCGTCGCCGCGACCGATTGCGCCGGCCGGCGGAGTCAGAAGTTCGCCATTGAGTACTGCGTCTTCGTACGCGACGTGC
Organism: Acidimicrobiaceae bacterium; assembly: GCA_041166685.1. Lineage (GTDB taxonomy): Bacteria > Actinomycetota > Acidimicrobiia > Acidimicrobiales > JACDCH01 > DASUCS01. Next base: position 807 of record JBEEGD010000039.1, read on the forward strand.
TCCTTCGAATCGATGCGATGAGCGAACGTCGCGTCGACGACAACCGTGGAATGTTCGTAGGGATATTCGGCGAGCAACGCGCGAACGGCATCGTCGAGTTGGGCAAGGCTTGGCGCGGCGCGACCTTCCGTCGCGATGTTCGAGCCGTCCACCACGACATGTTTTCTCTTCATGTTGCTCCTAAGTCAAGCATTCATTCGCGCTTTTGTTGCGGATGATTCATCAAACGAGCACGCAACGTACGCTTGCGAGGTGCAAGAGGAACCAACTTCAGAGGTCACCGACCTCCTTCAACACCTGATTCGCAATGCTTGTGTGAACGATGGAACACCAACGTCAGGTCATGAAACGCGCAGTGTCGATGTACTCGCGCAATACCTCGGGACCAGCGGTTTCGACGTTGAAACGTACGAAGCGCAACCTGGACGCGGGAATCTCGTCGCCCGCATCGAAGGCACCGATCCAACCGCGCCGACATTGCTCTTGATGGGTCATACCGACGTTGTTCCAGTCAACATCGAACGGTGGCAACGCGATCCGTTCGGTGGCGAACTCGTCGACGATGAACATGGGCGCGCGCACGTTTGGGGCCGGGGCGCGGTCGACATGCTGAACCTCACCGCGTCGATGGCCGTCGCCACGAAGCGTCTCTCGGACTCCGGATTCCGCCCGCGGGGCACGCTCGTCTATCTCGCGGTGGCAGACGAGGAGGCGCTCGGCACGTACGGTGCAGCGCATCTCGTCGATCACGAGCACGATGCCGTCGCTGCCGATTACGTGATCACCGAATCCGGCGGCATCCCGATCCCCAGCCCTGAGGGCATCAAGCTACCGGTGATCGTCGGCGAGAAGGGAACGTGGTGGTGCACCCTCCGGGTCAAGGGCACCGCGGGGCACGCGTCGCAACCGTTCCGAACCGACAACGCGCTCGTGACGGCTGCGGAGGTCGTGCGGCGCCTTCACGAGTTCCGCCCGCCGACCGTGATGCACGACGTGTGGCGGCGCTTCGTCGAGTCCGTCGGCTACCCGTCCGAGCTCACCGGTCCGCTTCTACAGGAAGAGGGATTCGTCGAGTTGTGCGAGACGCTTCCGCTGGGCATGGCGCGACAGTTCCACGCCTGCACGCATACGACATTCGCTCCAACTGTGCTGCACGGCGGATCGAAGACCAACGTCATCCCTGACACCGCCGACCTCGAAGTCGATGTGCGCACGCTGCCCGGTCAGACGGCTGACGAGGTTCGGGCGTTGCTCGACGAGGCACTCGGAGATCTCGCGGGTGCGGTCGAGATCCTCCGCGCTCACGATGACCCGTCGACCGCGTCCCCGATGGACACGCCACTCTGGGACTCGCTCAGTCGCGTGACGAAGCGGTTCTACGACGACTCGGCCACGGTGCCCTTCCTCACCGTCGGCGCGACCGACGCTCGATTCTTCCGCCGCGCCGGCGCGACGTCATACGGGTTCGGCCTGTTCAGCACCGCGCTCAGCCTGGAAGACTATGGCGTGATGTTTCACGGCGACGATGAGCGCGTCGACGTCGAATCGTTGAGGTTGTCGACGGAGATGTGGGAAGCCGTCGCTCGAGACCTGCTCGAAGGGACTATTCACTGACGTCGAAGGTTTCCACGATCGTGCTGAAGACCGCGAAGTTGTCTGCTCCTCCGGTCGACAGCGTGATCGCCCACGCCTGACCGGCCGCACCAACCAAGGCCTGGCGACCATGGATCGTCGTGGCGGTGCCGTCGGCGTTGTTGATCGGCAATTCATACGAGGTCGTGAGGATCTTGCGACCGTGGACGGTCTGCGTACCGAACGTGACGTTGGTGCCGCCGACCGACTCGAGCTGGGTCTGAACCTGGGACTTGACCCCAGAGCCCGTCACATCGCCGACCCCCTTGGTCGCGATGATGTTGACGTTGTCAGAGAAGCCAGACCCGTTCTGGTCGATCGCGAAGAGCTTGCCTCCGCTCTGGAAGACACTCTTGATCTGCGGGCCGATCTTGGCGAGCTGAGGATTGGCTTCAGCGAGCTGCTGCAGGATCCGATCGATGTCGCCCGCCGTGAGGTCGATCGCCTCCATGGTCTCTGGGATCGCGAGGGCAAACCGATCTCTGTCGTTCGAGAAGACCGTGAAGCCCTGGGGGGCAACAACGGTTGGTGCGCCACTCGCACTCGAGCTGCTCGACGTCGACGAAGAACCCGAGGATGAGGACGACGAACTCCCGATCGCAGCGACGTTCTTCTTGCCACCGCTGTCGCGGGTGGCGAAGAACGCGATCGCCCCGATGATCACGACAACTGCGATCACGATGCCGACGATGGGCCCGGTACCCAGGCCCGACTTCGTGGATGCGGCTGCGGGCGGCGGGCCCGCGGGCTGGCCCAACGGGCCGCCCATCGGAGAGGGCGCGGCACCGATGGGCGCGCCGAACGGTTGCGTCGGTGCGTCGAACGGTTGCGTGGGTGCGTCGGGCGGCACCTGTCCGGATGCCTGCTCCGGTGGATACCACTTCGAATCCGATGCCTGCCACCATCCCTCGCCCTGCGAATAATCGCTCATGCCGTTCCTCACCTGTCTCCGATCGGGTGATCACCCTACGATGCGCCGCCGTGCCCGGCATACGAGCCGCCCTTTTCGACTTTGGTGGCGTGATCTCCACCAGCCCCTTCGAGGCTTTCACGCGCTTCGAGATCGACCACGGGCTGCCGGAGAATCTTCTGCGAACGCTCAACGCAACGAACCCCGACACCAACGCGTGGGCGCGCCACGAACGCAACGAGCTCAGTTTTGACGAATTCTGCGTCGCATACGAGGGTGAGGCGCTCGCAGCAGGCCACACAGTGGACGCCCGCGAAGTGATCGCCTGCTTGGCCGGCGACCTTCGGCCCGAGATGATCCGAGCCATCCGTCGCTGCCACGAGCGACTGCGGACCGGGCTCATCACCAACAACATGGCGCCGATGTTCGACGGCGTGGTGAACGGCGTGGCGAGTGAGAGCGAGAACGACAGTCCGATGCTGGCCGCGGTCGACGGCTTGTTCGATGTCGTCATCGAGTCGAGCAAGGCCGGCGTCCGCAAGCCCGATCCGCAGATCTACGAGATTGCGTGCGAGCAACTGGAGGTCGAACCGTCAGAGGTGGTGTTCCTCGACGATCTCGGGATCAACTTGAAGCCCGCGGCTGCCATGGGCATGACCACGATCAAGGTCGTCGACGCCGACAAGGCCATCGCCGAACTCGAAGCCGCGGTGGGTTTCCCCTGCCGCTAACCAAATCCCACTCAGACGTACACGTTTTTGTGTACGCCTGAGTGGGATTTCGAAGGACTACAGCTTGAGGGCCTCGGCGATGATCTCTTCTTGTTCTTGGACATGGACCGCGTGCGAGCCCACGGCTGGGCTGCCGGACTCGAAGCGGCTGACGCGCTTGACGGTGTACTCGTCGCCGAGCGCCTCGTAGAGCCGGCCCTTCACGAAGTTCCAGGGGCCCATGTTCTCGGGCTCTTCCTGCAACCACACGAGCTCACGCGCGTTCGTGTACTTCGACAACGCCTCCGCCAAGTGGTCGAAGGGCCAGGGGTACAGCTGCTCGACCCGGAGCACCGCGATCGGAGCCTCGAGCTCGTCGCGCTTGGCGATGGCGTCGTAGGCCACCTTGCCGGAGGCCAGCACGACCCGCTGCACTGCGGCAGGATCGCCCTTGAACGTCGGGTCGTCGAGCACCTCCAGGAACGAACCGTGGGTGAGGTCCTCGACCTTCGACCGCGACTGCTTTGCTCGCAACAGCGACTTCGGCGTGAAGATCACGAGCGGCTTGCGAACGTCCCGATGCATCTGCCGGCGCAGGAGATGGAAGTACTGCGCCGCAGTCGTGGCGTTGGCCACCTGGATGTTGTCCTC
>JBEEGD010000040.1:0-4236 GCA_041166685.1 Acidimicrobiaceae bacterium
ACGCCACCGTGGCGCTCTTGCCCGAGCCGGTGATGCCCAAGAGGGTCTGGTAACGGTCACCCCGGGTGATCCCTTCGGCCAGCTGGGCGATCGCCGTGGGTTGGTCGCCGGCAGGCGCGAAATCGGACACAACCTCGAACTTCGGCATCCCGAGAAGTCTACGAAGGGGGTACGACACTGAAGTTTCCCCCTTCAAAACGACACAGTTCTGTGTCGTTTTGAAGGGGAAAATCAGAGGGCGGGGAGGAAGCTGGGTTGGCAGCGGGCGGGGTCGGTTTGGTCGATGGACCGGAACGCGAACAGCTTCGACTCCCACGACGGCACCGGCTCGACCAGCGCGGGATCCTCGTCCGCCCGATCGACGTGGCGTTGGACTCCTCCTCGGACATAGGTGAGCGACACGTTCTGATGCCGGCTGAGGAAGTCCCGAAGCTGCAGGAGCGGGACATCGAAGTGGCCGTCGGCATAGAGCTGCAGGCCCGAATCCGACGAAGCGAGGATCCGCACGGGATCGGACTGGAAGTCCGTCAGCGGCACCGACCGCGTGACGAGGAAGTGGTTGCTGTCGCCATCGACGGTCTGAAGGTTCGAGTACATGTTGAACGCGTACGCCGTGCGCAGCTCCAAGTACGGCGAGAGGCCCGTGAGCAGCACCAGGAGGGGCACGATGGCCATCCACCGCGGCACGCCTGTGCGGGCGAAGCTCAACGGCCGCTCGATCGGCGCGGGACGAGACCGCAGCAGGAAGCGCACCACCAACACGAGCAGGGTGACGTCGACGATCACCCACACCCACCCGAGCCCGTCACGAAACAGACGCGTGCTGCCTTGCTTCCATTGCACGACGAGCAGCAGCCCGCAAACGGCCGCCGCCCCTATTCGCACGCGCTCTCGGTACAGGCCGATGACGCTGCCAGCGAACTCGCGAGGCAGGAACAACACGAACAACGCCACGAGCACCGAGGAGAAATCAGAGAACAGGTGCGTCTGATCGAGGGCGATGAGGCTGTGGAATACAAGACCGACCACGACTCCTAGGTGACGCGTCCGACGCATCGACAACAGGATTGGAATCGAAAGCTCGGTTCCGGCGACACCGAACGGCACGAGGTGCGCCCACCCTCCCGCCGTCGTGCTGTGCAGGGTGATGCCGAGCGAACCGGCGACCTCGTCGAGATAGAAGGTGCCGCAACTCACCTCCGGCGTGAAGAACGCGTGGTTGAGCTTGGCGAACGCCGCGAACGCGTAGAAGCCGATCAACACCCAGCGCGCCAACGGAACAAACGTCGCCTCGAGCCGATCGGCCGATCGCGCGGTGACCAACGCGAGCAGGAACGCAACGTCGACCAATGCGGCGACGACCCAGTGGCTGCCGAGGAAAGGCGCCTCGAACCACAGCGTCGCGGGACCCAATGCCGACAGCGCCGCGAGAAGCGCGATCGATCGAGGGCGCAGCAGGACCGCGATGGCGACCGCACCGGCGAGCGCATGCAACACCCCGATGGTGGTGACCTCCGAGAACAGCTCGAAGGCGCGCCCGCTCGGACCCCACACGTGGAACAACGTGGCGGCCGCCCAGAGGACGGCGAAGACGGCGAGGACATCTGAGCTCGGCCGGCGAGAAGCCGTCAGATCGATTACGGGTGCGGCAGCGTCTGGATCCACGCCCATACCTCGTCGACCTGACGCCGCAATTCGTCGCGCGTCCCCGAGTTGTCGATGACCTTGTCCGCGACCGAGATGCGCTCCTCCCGGCTCGCCTGATTGGCGACGCGGGCCCGCACGTCGTGTTCGTCCATCCCCCGCTGCTCGACCACCCGCCGTACGGCAATCTCGGGATCGATGTCGACCACGATCACGCCGCCGAACGACATGGCTCGCCGCGCCGCCTCCACGAGCAGCGGCACGTCGTACACCACCACATGATCCGTGCCGGCTTCGTCTTGCAGCCGTTTGATCATTTCGGCCCCGACGGCGGGATGCACGATGTGCTCGAGGTCTTTCCTCGATGGCTCGTCGGCGAACACGATCGCGGCCAACGCCGCACGGTCGAGCGTGCCGTCGGCCGCGATGATGCCTGAGCCGAAACGGGCGAGCATCGCGTCGAACACCGGGTGCCCTGGCTGCTGCACCTCGCGGGTGATGGCGTCCGCGTCGATGATCACGGCGCCTTTCTCGGCGAGGAGCGCCGACACCGAGGACTTTCCCGACCCGATGCCGCCCGTGAGCCCGAGCAAGAGCACGGTCTTCAAGCTAGTGACCGCCCTCGTACAGTTCGGGTATCGGGGGTGAGCACCAGGGTCTCTACGCGGCAACACCGGCCGAGCGATTGCATGCGGCTCGTTCGTTGTCGCGCCGCGCGGCGGCCAAGCTCGCGCGCCCCGTCAAGGGTTGGCCGGAGAGCTCGCCCGGCGCGGTCAACGCTTGGCTGCTGCTCGTGACCACCAAGCCCCCTGCTTGGCGAGACGCGCTGCTCGAGTGGCGCGAGCAACCCCTCTCGGTCGGGCAACTCCATGAAGGCTTCCTGTATCCCGATCCGATCGGCTTCTGGGCCGAGGTGCGGCGATGGTCGGTCGAACTCCTGCGGACGTTCGAGCCGAGATGGGATGCGTCCGAGGCCCTCGCAGTCACCGCGCTCATCCACGTCGGAACCCATCCGGGTGCGCTTGAGGTCGCAGTTTCCTCATGTCGCCCGAGCGTGGTGTTGTTTCTCGACGAGCCCGCGTGGCAAGCCAGCGGGTGGGAGGTTCAGGCCGCGCACTACAACGTCCCGGATCCGCATCGAGACGGTCAGGCGTACCAAGGCTTCTGGGGACGAAGGCCAGATGGTCTCGTCGTCGGCAAAGCGCCACAACACCCGACGATGCACCGCTTCTACACACCCGACGACATGACGAGGTACCTGCGCGGGATCGGCGACATCGCACCACACACATGACCAGGCCGTGACTAGTCATTTTTAGCTACGCGGAAATGACCCGATAAGGCCATGTAACCAGTGGTCTCGAATGCCGACAATCCGGAACGACGTGGACACCGGGGCACGGAAGCCCCGGTTTCGCGGGTCGGCACGACCACGCCAACGTCGAGCAGTCCTACAATTCTTGATCCAAGGGGGTGGAAGTGCGTCGATCGAACCTGCTGGTCATAGCGGGCATCGCGTTCTTCGTCGTAGGCGTCGTCATCGTTGCGCTTCTCTCGCGTGACAGCGGAAGCGGCACGGCCAAGGCCTCCGGCACGGTCGACGTGCTCGTGGCGAAAGAAGACATCCCAGCGGGAACCAACGGCGACGACGCCACCAGCAAGGTCGAAGTGCGCCGAGTGGAGAACGCCGACCGTCAGCCGGATGCGTTGTCGACCCCGAGCCAACTCAGCAACCAGCTGCTGACGGCCACGTTCTCGAAGAACGAGCAGATTCGGTCCGGCGGCCTCAAGGTGCGCAGCATCTCGCCGAGCGTGCAGGTTCCGGCGGGCAAGGAGGCCATCGCCGTCAGCGTGCCGTTCGTCGCAGGCGGCGCCGGCTACCTCGCGCCCGGAGACCTCGTGAACGTCTACCAGGTGATCCCCGGCCCCGTGCAGGATGTGACCGGCGGCGCGCTGCCCTACTCGACCCCGCGCACCCAGCTCCTTCTCACGAACGTGAAGGTGATCGATGTGCAGCAGCAAGTGGCCGCACTCGGCGCCACGCCGGCGTCGAATCAAACCGGCGTCGTGTCGCGTCCCGCGTCGAGCACTGACAACTTGACCGTGCTGCTCGCGCTCGACGCCATCGACGCGGAGAAGGTCATCTTCGGATCCTCGACCACGAGCATCAACCTGTACCTGACCAGGGTTGGCGACAAGGCGGCTCCCTCCGGCCCCACGCCGGGGCGTGATTACACCAACATTTTCGGAGAATCACCTGAGGTCGCGAACGTTCGCGATCACACCTAGGGAGCGTCGTTGCGTAACCCAAAGATCCTCGTTCTCGACCGAGGTGAGGAACTCGCCCAACAGATTCAGCACATCGCCGACGACTTGAGGCCGCGCCCTGAGATCGTTCCGTGCACGCGTCTCGGGTCGGTGGGCGAGCTGCTCGAAAATGACGGCCCCTTCGATGTGCTCGTGGCCGGTCCCAGCCTGGGCACGCGCTCGGGACTGCAACGACTCGGTCTCATCCGCGAGGAGCTTCCCGGCATGAGCGTCGTGCTGGCGTTCAGCCGGCGGCCCGACGGGAGTCTTCGCGAGATCGTGCGG
>JBEEGD010000041.1:0-4649 GCA_041166685.1 Acidimicrobiaceae bacterium
CACACACCGGCCCCACCGCAGACGGTGTCGCCCGCTGCCGGAGCCTCCACCAGCGTCACGTCGGGGACGGTCGCGGAGCCGACCCCGTCGACCGACACGGTTCCCGCGCTCGGGTCGATGGTGACGCCGACAGCGCTCGATCCGGCTGTCGGCGTCGGCGGCGGCGATTCGGCGGTGCGATCGCCGGGGTCGCCCGGGGGGCTTGGGTCAGTGGTTACCGTTCCAGGCGCCGTCGGGCCGCTCGCGCCGTCGGATGGACTGGTCGACGTGCTCGGACCGAACGGCGGGGTCTGGGTGATGGCGGCGCTCGGGTCCGCCCCCTCACTCGTGATCGTGGCAGCCGCCACCGTGACCGCCGGGCTCGCTCGGCCCGAGATCTCTGGGCCTTGCCCCGCGACGGAAGGGGGCGACGGCGGGTCGGCGGGCAGGCTGAGGATCGGGGCGAGGATCCCGACGATGGCGGCGACGCAGACGGCCACGATCGGTCCCCCGAACGTGTCGACGATCCGGCCGAGCGACCATCCGCCGAACGGGCGCTGCGCCCACACGGTGACCGGTCCCATCACCCGTCGGAGCTTGCGCACGGGAATGCCGAGGAATGCCCGCACGACGTTGGGGTCGAACTGGGTTCCGGAGCAGCGCACCAACTCGGCCAGCGCCTGATCCACGGGGCGCGGCTTCTTGTAGCTGCGGGCCGAGGTCATCACGTCGAACGCGTCGGCGACGGCGACGACTCGGCCGGCCAGGGAGATGTCGGCGGCGGCCAGGCCCCGGGGGTAGCCCGTCCCGTCCCACCGTTCGTGATGGTCGAGCACCGCCGCGACCCACTCGCCGAGCCACGGCACGAGCGGGGCGCACAGCTCGGCGCCGATCTGGGGATGCTTGCGGATGAGCTCCCACTCGTCCGGGCTCAACGGGCCCGCCTTGTTGAGCACCGCCGCCGGGATCTCGAGCTTGCCGACGTCGTGCATGAGTCCCGCCCACCGCAGGCCGTCGCGTGCCCCTCGATCGAGGCCGAACTCCTCGGCGACGAGTTCGCTGTAGGCCCGCACGCGCTCGGAATGGCCCCGCAACGCGCGGTCGTGGCGACTCAATGCCGCGACCAACTCGAGCAGGGCGATGGCGTGGGCGTCGGGCCCGGTGCCGATGCCGTTTTCGTTGGCGTCGTCGAGCCGGCGGGCGAGAAACCGCGGGTTGCCGGCGCGCAAGGCCAACGCATACCGCGACGGCGCGACCCCGGGGAAGGCCAGGCTCAACCGCAGCAGCGCCCGCAACGGGATCAGCCGCCGGCCGAGCCGCTGGGTGACCTCGAGCACGCCGGAGGCGACGAGGCTGAGCGCGAGGAACCAGACCAGCGACCACTTCCACCCGGGGGGCCGGCCGAGCCAGCGGGCAACCACGGTCGTGACCGCGAACGCCAGCCCGATGTGGACGGCGTACCAGGCGACGCCCACCGCACGCGCCAGTCCGGATCGCGATCGCCACCTTCCGCCGTCGAGCCCCTCCAGCAGCGCATCACGCGCGACCGCGGTTTCCGTCATCGTCATCGCCCGGCCCCCAACAGCTACGCAACCCGATCGCGCCGTCCAAAACGCGGCTTGTGCCCAGTGTGCACTACCGCGGTCGGCTGTGCACTATCCGCGGTGATTTTGCGCGAATTATTTCGAGTTACTTCGAGGTCAGGCGTTGACGAGGGACGGGACGAGGTCCCACACCGGCGTCACCATGTCGGCCGCGGGGATGGCCCCCGGCTCGTCGATCACGATGTGTCCGAGGACGGCCTCGATGGTCGCGAGGAGCTTGTCGACCTTCAGGAGGCTGATCTTCTCGACCACGGTGACGCCCTGCCTTTGGAGGGAGCGGGCGAGGTTCTGGTCGGAGCAGAAGGCCACGAGCAGCGCGTCGGGCGCCGCGGTCTGCAGGGCTTCGATGGCCTCGAGGCCGGCGCCGTCCTCCATTGCCGGGTCGAACACGATGAGCTCGGGCTGCATCACGGTGCAGCGGTGCACCAGCTCTTCGACGGTGCGGGTCTCGACCACCTCGCGGTAGGCGAGCTTGGTCATGGCCGCCCGCAGGAACCGCAGGTTGAAGGCGTTCGAATCACAGACGACGGCCACGCCCAGGCCGCGCGACAGCACGGACACATCCTCCGACACGCTCATACCGTTCCTTCGGTCGAAACCGGCCAAAGGTTGAGAACGGGATCCGAGGGGCCTCGAGGGCCCTGAGTACGCTCGCGACAGTGGAACGGCTGGGGGGACGCCGCAGACGCCAGCTCCGGGACTACCTCGTCGTCGTTCGGCGCCGAAAGGTCAGCATCGTTCTCACGACGCTCGCCGTCGTTCTCGTGGCGCTGACGTTCTCGTTGTTGCAGCAGACGACCTACGCCGCCACCGCCGAAGTCCTGATCCAGCAGGGGGCGTCGGAGCAGATCGTCTCCCCGACCCAACCGCAGAACGCCCCGGCCGAGCTGACCCGGGTACAGACCGAGATTCGGGTCCTGCAATCGCGCTCGATCCAGGACGCCGTGACGGCCACCCTTGGGTACGAGGCGTCCGTCGACGTCGCCCCGCTCGGCCCAACCAACGTGGTCGGGGTGCGCGCCGAGGCGCACGATGCGCAGCAGGCGGCCACCATCGCCGAGACGTATGCGGAGACCTACGTCAGCGTGCGCCGCGAGCAGACGGTGAACGACCTGCTGCAGGGCGCAACCCAGGTTCAACAGGAGATCGTGAAGGTCGACGCCGACATCGCGGACGTCGATCAACCCGTCACGGATCTCGACAACCAGATCGCGACCACGAACGATGCCGCGACCCGATCCTCGTTGAAGACGCAGCGCGATCAGCTCGCGGCGCAGATCCCTCAACGCCTCCAAGCACTGCAGACGCGCCGCAGCGCGTACGCCGATCAGCTGGACCGTTTGCAGTTGGCCGGCAACCTCGCGCAAGCGGGCGGCGCGCAGATCATCTCCAAGGCGCGGGCGGCAACGTCGCCGGTGCGGCCCACGCCGACGCGTGACGCCGTCGTCGCGTTGTTCGGCGGCCTCGTCCTCGGAGCGGTGATTGCGTTCCTGCGCGAACACCTCGACGACAGCATCAAGTCGAAGGAGGACCTCGAGACGGCGAGCGGGGGCGTGCCGGTGCTGACCATCGTCCCGGAGATCGAGTCGTGGAAGGATCGAGCCACCACAACTGTGGTTTCTCAGAGCGCGCCCGAGTCGCCGGCGGCGGAGGCGTACCGCACGCTGAGGGCGTCCGTACAGTTCGGCGGGCTCGAGCGCTCAGTGCACGTGGTGCAGATCACGAGCCCGGTCGCGGCCGAAGGAAAGACGACCACACTGGCCAACCTGGGAGTCGCGCTCGCCCGGATCGGCAAGCGGGTCGTGATGGTCGACTGGGACCTTCGCCGTCCTCGTGTCGAGTCGTTCTTCGGTGTCGACAATTCGGTGGGGTTCAGCAACGTGGTGGTCGGCGAGGTGAGCCTGGCCGACGCCGTGCAGCGCGTGCCCGACGAGCCTCGGTTGGCCGTCCTGCCCGCCGGGCCGCCGCCCCCCAACCCGTCCGAGCTGCTCACCACCAAGCGGGCATCCGACATCCTCGCCGCCCTGCGGGACGAAGCTGATTTCGTGCTCGTCGACAGCCCGCCGGTGTTGCCGGTGTCTGACGCGATCATCGTGGCCGGCATCGTCGACGCGACGGTCTTGGTCGTCTCTGCGAACTCCACGACGAAGCGCCAGACCGGCCGAGCCGCGGAGCTCCTTCGCCACGTCGATGCATCGGTCATCGGCACCGTGCTCAACGCCGCCAGCGGCGAGGACGCGTACGGCTATGGCTACGGCGTCCGCGACGGCTACGCGTACGCCGGTGAGAGCGACGCCGGCCGGCGGGCCTGGTTCGCTCGGCGCAACGGGAAAACCGGGTCGGCGCCGGTGCCGCAAGATGAGACCGTTCTGCGTGGTTAAGTAGTCGCCGTGGTGGAGGAGAACGACTCGACGGGCTCGAGCCGCAACTCGGCGTTCGAGGCCGAGCGCGAGCAACTGCGGGCGATGCTCGCCTTTCCCGAGTCGATCGAGTCTGCCCCGTCACCAGAGCGCCGGAACGAACCTCGCCCTCGAGCAGCACCGCCACCGCAACCGGTGCCGCCCGAAGCGATCGCGCCGGTGATCGACCACGCGCCGAGCGATGACGTGAGCCGGCGGCTCGACCAGCTCGCCATTCGGGTGGCCGCGTTGGTCGGCTTGGTGGAGAGCGTCTTCGACCGGCTCGAGCGGTCAGAGACGACGGCAACGGCGCCGCTGACCGCGGATGAGCTTGCGGACGTCGCGGCCCGAATGGTGCGGCTCATCGAGACGCGCCTCGAGACACACACCGAACGGCTGGGGCAGGTCATCGCCGAGCTGTCGACCAGGGGGGCGGCCATCGCCGCCGCCGAGGGCGGCGCCAACTTGGCCCTCCTCGACGATCACCTCAGCGCGATCGGGCGAGCGGTGCTCGACGTGCAGAAGTCGATGGCCCACCTCGATCAGTCACCGTCCGAGGTGCAGGAGCTGGCGATCATGGCGCACGTCGATCGGTGGTTCGAGGAGACCAACTCTCGTATGGCCACCGACGTCGAACACGTGCGGCGCGACCTGCACCGGTTCGATG
>JBEEGD010000042.1:0-2652 GCA_041166685.1 Acidimicrobiaceae bacterium
ATGTCGGCCACGTACGCCTCGTCGTCAGCGCCACCGACACCGACGGCACCGCCAATACCTTCAGCCGGTAGCGTCAGCGCGCCCCGAGGACGATGCGCAGATCGTGCGCGATCGCGGAAACCTTCGCGGTGGAGTCGTACAAGACGCGGCCCTTAAGCGAGCGATCCAGCAGCAACGTGTAGAGCGTGTGATCGACGAGACCACCGCCGCGCAAGCTCGATTTCACGAGGTACTCCGTCCAGATTCGCTTCAGCGTCGCACGTGGGCCTGTGAGGTAATGGAATTGCGGGCCAAGCCGGTGGACCCGGATGAAACGCTTCACGGCGCTCGGCGTGTCGCCAACTGGGTCGACGCTGATCGCCAAGACACGCGCCTCACTGCGGCGGCGGCCGAGCGATTGGAGAGCCATCTCGAGGTGCTCTGCGGTCAGAGGACAGACATCGACACAGTGGGTGTAGAGAAAGGTGAGCAACACGACCCGTCCGCGCTGCTTCGCCAAGTCGATGACGCGGCCGGCTTGATCACGGAGTGCGAACTCCGGCGGTACGCGCGGATTCTTGATCGTCGGCCCTGCGAACGTCGGCGTTCCGGCGGCGTAGGCCAGCGGGACGACCACCAGCGCGAGGGCGGCAGCTCCCGCTGCCGCCCTCGAGGCGAACCCGATACTCGAACTGCCCGGCACGTCAGTGAACGACGATCGTGCCGTCCATGTGCGAATGGATCACGCACTCGTAGTGGTATGTCCCCGGGAGGGCGAAGGTGACTTTGTAGCTCTGTGGTCCTGCCTGCGCCGGTGCTCCCTTCGGGAAGAGAAGGCCGCTGTTTAGATAGCCGTTGCCGTGGTTCGTGCCGTCGTACGGAACTGGATCGCTCCCCGGAGGCTCGCTTGCGAATGCACCGAACGGATTGAGGAGGATCTTCTTGCCCTGTGGCGCGATGAAGGTGTTCTCGATGTGGAGGCGCACCTTCTCGGGCCCGAACGTGACTGTGTGAACGTCTGTCTCGTCATTGTTTCGGAAGATGACCGTGTCACCGACGTTCGCGGTGAGCTTGGCCGGAAACATGGATGCGATCTCGGCGCCGGTGGCGTTGTGTCCGGCTCCAACGAGCACCGTCAACGGCTTGGATGGCTTCGTCCGGTTGAGCTTCAACCAGTCCGCCACCGTGTGCTGCATCTCGACGTTCCCCTGTTGTTCCTCCGCCGCGGGCGATGGTGCGCTCGACGAGGCCGGCAAGACGCGTACGACTCCGCGCATGCCCGAATGGACTGCGCATTCGTAGTGGTACGTGCCGGCGCGCGTAAACGTCAAGGTGTAAGGCGCAGGGGGGCGCTTGCGCGTGGATACGATGATCCGCACCAGTCCTGAGCTGCGCACCTGCGCGGGTCCCGAAATCGTCTTCGGCCCCTGGGGCAGGAGCGACAATGGACTGATTCCCAGCAGCGGCCCCGAGCCGGACCACCAGAAGGGATCGCCGGCCGCGTCGTTCGTTGCAGGCTCCGTCCCCCCAAGGGGCAGGATGAACGGATACGGACGCTTCGGGCCGGCGAACGTCGCGGTATGGAAGCCGTGGAACTGCCAGGTCACGGTCTCGCCGACGTGCACGGTCGCGACCTTGGGGAAGAAGAAGAGCGCATCGGCCTGCTGGGTGACTCCTTTTGGAGGCGGGCCGGCAAGGCTCGGCCCCGCGATCACAGTCACTCCTCCCGCGCGAATCCCGGCAAACGCCGAGGTCGTGAGCACGAGAGCCGTGAGGGCGGCAACCGCTAGACAAAAGAGACGCATTTGACCCCTTCCTGAGACCCTGACCCGATTGAAGCCGCGCGGACATCGTCGCAAGTTGCAAGCCATACTGCAAGCGCGGCGTTCCCGGGAGCTCAGGGCACAGGAACGCGTTGCTCGACCCCGCTGCCGCGAGCCTGGATCGCAACGGCCGCGAGCACTACCAACCCGCCCACGAGCGTTGCGACACCCGGGCGCTCTGAAAGCACGAGCCACACCCAGAGCGGTCCGAGAACAACCTCGAGCAGCGTGATGAGTGCCACCTCGGCGGCGGGAATCAGGCGGCCGCCAATCGTGAGAAACACGAAGCCAAGACCAATCTGCCCGATGCCGAGCGACACGAGCAGCACAAGGTCACTCGATCCGACTTGTGCCGGATGCGCGAACGGCGCCGCGCACGCGAACACGAGCACCTGCGACAAACATGTGGCAGGCGCCATCGACACATCGCGACGATGTCGTGTGATCACGAGCGTTCCAGCGAACGACACGGTCATGAGGATCGACAGTCCAAAGCCGAGTGCTTGCGGCCGGCCGGGACCACCCACCATCAACGCCACACCCCCGATTGCAACCGCCATCGCCAGCCAGGTCCGGCGACTCACCGGCTCGCCCAAGAGCATCCCGAACACGGCGGCGAGAACCGGCGCGAGCGCCTGCATGAAGAGGATGTTGGCGACCGACGCGTGGTTCAGCGCGATGATGAACGAACCGGACGAGACCGCCATGAGTGCAGCGATCGCAAGTCCCGCGCGTCCCACGGCGTGGAATGCGCGCAGGACTGCGCCTCGTTCGGCGACGGCAACATAGGCGAGCAGGCCGAGCACTGCAAAGAGCGCCCGGCCCGCGACCTGCGTTCCGATATCCACCG
>JBEEGD010000043.1:0-16695 GCA_041166685.1 Acidimicrobiaceae bacterium
GTTGAGCAGCTTGAGCAGGTCGTCTCCCGACGTGCGGATGACACTCGCGAATTCCACCTGGCGCGCGGTGAGGTTCCCGTCCGGGTTGTCCTCGAGCTGCTCGGCGAGGACCAGCAGGCTGTTGAGCGGGGTGCGCAGCTCGTGGGACATGTTGGCGATGAACTCCGACTTGTACCTCGACGACACCGACAGTTCGGTGGCCTTCTCCTCGACGAGTCGCTTGGCCTCCTCGACCTCCTGGTACTTGCCCTCGACCTCGATGTTCTTCTCGGCCAGCAGCGCCGCCTGGGAGGCGAGGTCGCCGTTGGACTGCGCCAGGTCGTCCTGGCGGGCGCGCAGCTCCTGGGCCTGGGACTGGGCTTGCACGAGCAGCTTCTCCGTGACGCTGGTGGCGTCGACGGTGTTGAGGACCAGGCCGATCGTCTCGCCGAGCTGGTCCATCAGCGCGAGGTGGGTCGGGCTGAACGGGGCGAAGGACGCCAGCTCGATGACCGCCCGGATCGAGCCCTCGAACAGGACCGGCAGCACGACGATGTTCAGCGGCGGCGACTCTCCGAGGCCGGAGCTGATCTGGATGTAGTCGGACGGGACGTCGGTCAGCAGGATGCGCTCCTTCTCGCGCGCGCACTGGCCGACGAGGCCCTCGCCGATGCGGAAGTGGTTGGCGAGGTGCTTGCGCTCCTTGAATCCGTAGCCGGCCTGGAACTGCAGGACCGGCTGGCCGCCGTCGCCCAGGTCGGTCAGCGCGTAGAAGACGCCGTGCTGCGCGGAGACGAGCGGAGCGAGCTCGGACAGGACGATGTTGGCGACCTCCGAGAGGTCGCGCTGACCCTGGAGCGTGCGGGTGAAGCGCTCGAGGTGGGTCTTGCGCCAGTCCTGCTCGGTGTTCTCGCGCGTCGTCTCACGGAGCGTGCGGATCATCTCGTTGAGCTTGTCCTTGAGCACCGCGACCTCGCCGCTGGCCTCGACGCCGACCTGCCGCGTGAGGTCACCATCGGTGACCGCGGTGGCCACGTCGGCGATCGCCCGCACCTGGTTGGTGAGGTTGGCGG
Source organism: Acidimicrobiaceae bacterium (assembly GCA_041166685.1). Taxonomy (GTDB): domain Bacteria; phylum Actinomycetota; class Acidimicrobiia; order Acidimicrobiales; family JACDCH01; genus DASUCS01. The sequence continues at coordinate 1,053 of JBEEGD010000043.1, forward strand.
CGAGCTGGTTGACGTTGTCGGTCAGGTCCTTCCAGACGCCGGCCACCTCCTGCGACTGCGCCTGGCCGCCGAGCTTGCCCTCCACGCCGACCTCGCGGGCGACGCGGGTCACCTCGCCGGCGAAGCGGTTGAGCTGGTCGACCATGCTGTTGACGGTGTTCTTGAGCTCGAGGAACTCGCCCTCGACGTCGGCGGTGATCTTCTTGCTGAGATCGCCGTTGGCCACCGCGGTCGTCACCTCCGCGATGTCGCGGACCTGGCCGGTGAGGTTGCTGGCCATGAGGTTGACGTTGTCGGTCAGCTCCTTCCAGACACCGCCGACCTCGATGGTGACCGCGGCCGCCTGACCGAGCTTGCCTTCGGTGCCGACCTCGCGGGCAACTCGCGTCACCTCGGAGATGAAACCGTTGAGCTGATCGACCATCGCGTTGATGGTGTTCTTGAGCTCGAGCATTTCGCCTCGCACGTCGGCGGTCACTTTCTTGCTCAGGTCGCCGCCGGCGACCGCACCGATGACGCGCTGCATCTCGATGGTGGGACGCACCAAGTCGTCGATCAGGTTGTTGACCGATTCGATGCTCCCGGACCAGCTCTGGGCCCATCCCCCGAGCACAATCCGTTGTGAGAGCTTGCCTTGCTTGCCCACCACTTGACTGACTCGGGCGAGCTCCGCCTCGAGCGCCTGGTTGGCGATGATGACCTCATTGAGACTGTCGGCAACTTTGCCGGCTACGCCCGTCCATTCGAGCGGCATACGGGCCGAGAAGTCGCCTTCCTTGACTTGGGCCAGGACGCTGAGCAGGGCCTTGGCATCAACGGTGTCGGCGAGCGCCACCGGGGAATCTGACATTCGGGTCTCCAGGAGAAAGTGGGCGACATCTCAGGGGAAGTCCTGGACATCCGTTTCTCTTCACAACATCGGCACGCGGTTGTGTCGGACCGTGTAGCGCGAACGCGTCATCACTGCACCGCGTAGCGGTACAACCTGCCGTCGGCCTCGCACCAGTAGATGTGCCGATCGGCGTTCGACTCGCGCAAGATCGACGACTGGTGCGCTTCGGCCACGCGTACCAGGTCGCTCATACCGGTCACATTCGTGACGGATCGTTCCATATGGGGCATCGTGCTGATCTCGACCACGCGGTGGCCGTGCCGCAGCGTGATACCGGCCTCGGTCGAGCCGAATCGGTGCTTCCCGACGCGCCAGCACACGGCCGCGGCACCGACCGAACCCAGGCCCAGGAGCACTGCCAGCAGCCTGAGAACGCCGACCAGAGCGTGAAACTGGCCGGCTCCCAGCTCCGCTTGACTCGTTGACCCGTGGTCGACCGTTCGCTCCTGCTTCGGTTGCAGTGTTGCCGCCCGTTCCGCGGAGCCGCTTGCGCTCGCGATGCGAAGTTGGATGGTGTCCAAGTCGAAGGCGAGTTGCGGCGCGAAGGTATCGGCGACGGGTTGGTCGCTCAGGCGCGCACGAGCGTCGACCTGAGGTGCGACGGTCACGGCGTACGACCCACGGAAACCGGTGCTGAACTCGACCTGGGTGATCAGCGCGCGGAGCGCGACGAGGTCGAGGGTGCCGACGACGGAGGTCCGATCGCTGCTGAACTGTCGGCGGGCCGCGAGCTCGAGGGTGCGGTGCCAGCCGCTGTTGCCGGTGACCGTCGCGGTCATCGCGATGTCGCCTCCGGCCGAGTCGGGCGTCACGCCGTCGATGTGGTAATCGAAGGTCACGTCGAGGGTGTTGACGATCGACAGGAAGACAGGGTCTCCGGTCTTCAGCTCAGAGGCCTGGTACACGGCATCAGACAGGACTGGCATCGCGTACGTGAACGCGCCTGAGTGGACGTAGTGCAGCTGTTCGGTCGTTGTCGCGACCGTAGGACGCGTGAAAGCGAGGACCCCGAGCACTGACGAGGCCACCGCGAGTCCACAGAAGCTCAGGGTGATGGTTCGCCAGGTGTGAGCACGAGCGGGCGAGGGCAACGCCTTCGGTCGCGGCCTTCGCCGATTCCGGCCGAAGAACAGGAGCGCGCCGGCGCCGCCCGGCAGCGCAGATGCGCCGGCGGCGGCCAGCGCCTGGCCACCCTTGGGAACCCGGGTCCAGAGCTTCCCAGTGATCTCGGTTGCGGAGGGATGGTCAGGATCGATGAAGGAGTTGTTGTCGCCCTTGGTGGCGAAGCGCCCATCGGCAACGTCGACGATGCGGTGCAGAACAGCAGTGTCGAGCACGTTGCTGTGGTAGGCGACCACATCGCCGACGTCGTAGTGAGCGGCTTTGCGCACAACAGCAAGATCGCCCGTGTGAATGCTCGGTGCCATGCTCGTCCCGCGGGTCGTCACATAGGCCGTCGTGCCGCCCCACGCGGTGGGGCGACCAACGACGGCGGCGATCATCACGATCGCGATTGCAAGAAGAGTGATTGTTCGCTTCAACATTGAACTTCCGACGGCTCGAGCAGGGGATCGGGGATGAGCGAGGTCCCGAACCCCCTGCTACACCGAGAGTCAGCTGGCGACCAGTGCGAACTTGTTCGCGGTGGCAACTGCCTGGTCCACGAGACAGGTGTACGACGAGGTGACGCCGTAGACCGGAGCGGCGTCGCTGCAGGTCGCCGGAGCTTCGTCGTTGAAGGCGATCTTGATCACCCTCGCCGTCGTGTTGCTGTTGAGCACGAGGCCGACCGACTCGATCGTGTCTCCGGCCGTGTTCGTGTTGTAGGTGATGGAGGTCGCGGTGACCCCGGTGATGGTCTGCGAGCCGTAGCCCTTGACCACCGATGCGGCGGGCACGTCGTTGCTGGCGGTGAACGCCTGGCCGCCCGCGAACATGGTGCCCGCGAGGGCCCCGATGCCAACGAGGTATCGAATCTTCATTGTGTGTGCTCCATGTCGTTTCGATCGGCCGGGATTGACCTTCTCGGGTGATGACGAATTCCTTCGTCCCACCGCTCTTGTCGGCCCGGTCGGGCGACCGCGAGATAGCGCGTTCGCGCGATCGATCTTGTGCCCAGAGCCCGAGTCGTAGGATTCGGAGGATGTTCAGCGTCGACACGTTCATCGAGGACTGCATCACCGCTCGGAGCGAGGCTGAGCCTCGTCTCGCGATCAAAGAGGTGCTGTCGGCGGTGATGTCGCGTCCTGCCGAGATCGCGGCCGCGCTTCCGCCCGAGCGAGCAGAACTCGTTCGGCTCCACGTCTCGCCCGAGCTGACGATCCTCAAGGTGGTCTTCGCACCGGGTATGACGCTCGGCGCGCACGACCACCGAATGTGGGCGGCGATCGGCATCTACTCCGGCGGTGAAGACAACGCCTTCTACCGCCGCGCCGGAACCGGTCTGGTCGAGTCCGGCGGACGAAGCCTGCGCACCCGCGATGTCTGCCTCTTGGGGGACGACGCCGTGCACGCGGTGACGAACCCGACAGCGGAGCACTCCGGGGCGATCCACGTCTACGGCGGCGACTTCTTCACGACGCCGCGAAGTGAATGGATGGGCGACCCCTTGGAGGAAGAGCCCTACAACGTGGAGCGGACGCTCGCCCGCTTCGAGGCCGCCAACGCCGAGTACGCGGATCCGCGCTAGCCCGCGGGAACGGCGAAGGGGTCACGAGAAAGCGTGTGGCGTGCCACGTGGAGTCATGGTGACGCCGCCTTGAGCGAGGTGATGCTCGTGGCCGTCGATGTTGATCAGGATCTCTCCCTCGAGCACTGACGTGTAGTGCCGAGGAAGCGCGGGTACTACGGCCGGCAGCCATGCTGACGATCACGCAAAGCTGCCCGGCTCCTGATTGCACGGGAGAGGTGCGCTACGGGTCAAGGCGCAGCCTTCGAACGTCGGTGCTGACCGGCGCGTGCGACTCCTGTGGCCGCACGTTCAGATTGATCGCAGGTCGCCCGGCCGAGATCGGCCGTCGTGCACCGCGGAGGCACTCCGGCGGCACCTTCGGACAAGGCGCGGCCTGACCGCGGCTCTTCGCTGCGCGCGCTGCAACGCGCAGCCGGGGTTCAATGCGCGGGTCCGGGGTACACCGCGGAGATGTTGGGATTGCTGCTTCTCCCGCTGCTGCCGTTCCTCGTGCTGGGATTGCTGTTGTGCTCTGAGCGGTTGGAACGCGGCCTCGGCCCGCCTCCCGGCGTGTCGATGGGCCGGTTCCGTCGGGGGTGACGCACCACCGTCGCCTCGTCGACCATAACAGTTGACAGTCGTACTGACAATACTTATGGTGGCCCCCATGATGGCTGGCGCGGTCAATGAGCGAACTGCTTCACGGCGAAGATGAAACGGTCATGAGCGACGCACTGATCTTGGACTCGCTTCAACGTCGGATGCGGGCGATGCACTCGCTGTACGAGCAGGCCATCGAGTCGATGGACATCGACCACGTCAACCACTTCGAACGCGAAGGCGTGTTGCCGATTGCCTTCTCGCTGTTCCACATCACCAACATGATCGATGCGTCCTTCATGCTGATGACCGGGACGCCTCCGATCTGGAACGACGACTGGCAAGAGCGCGTGAAGATGGACATCGACGACCACGGCAAGCACCGCTCCGTCGAGGAGATGGTGGGCCAGCGCATCGGCGACTACGACGAGTTCAAGGCGTACCTCCGAGCCGTGTTTGCTCGCACCGAGGCCTGGCTCGATGCCCTGGATCCCGAAGAGCTGAACCGCGTCGTGGTGCCGCGTCCGTTCCCGCCCCAGATCGCCACTACGTACAGCGCGCGCGTCGCGGGCGCTGAGGGCATCACGCTGCTCGATGCCACTGAGTGCTGGATCTACCAGCATGGTCTGCGGCACATGGGTGAGATCGAGCTCGCCCGCGGCTTGGTCGGCCTCGGCGGGATGACGTCGTGACCAGCGATCGCCGAATCGCGTTGATCGCCGGCGCGGGGTGGTATGTCGGACCGCCGCTGGCGCGGCTCCTGGCGGATCGAGGTCACGACCTCGTGGTCGGCGACCCCGAACCGGCCTTGGTCGACGAACTGGTCGCGGGTGGCACACAGGTCGAGGTCGTGACCGGTGCCGGCGACTTGGCCGACGAGCAGTCAGCACCGCGACTCGTCGAAGCCGCGCTCGCGCGCTTTGGCCGCATCGACGCGGCCACGATGTCGTCTGGCGTGATCGTCACCGGGAAGTTCTTCGACGCCGCCTCCTTCGAAGACTTCCAGCTCGCGGTGCGCGGCTGCATGGAGGCGCCGTACCGGTTCTTGAAGGCGGTGATTCCGCCGATGATCGAGCGTGGTGAAGGCGGCCAAGTGCTGATCCAAACCAGTGCGGCCGGAGCCCGAGCCACGCGCGGCGCGCCTCTGTACTCGGCAGCGCGAGCGGGAGCGAACCATCTGATGCGCAATGTCGCCGACGAAGTCGCCCGTCACGGCGTGCAGGTGAACGGCGTCGGCACGAACTTCATGGACTTTCCGGGATTCCTCGCGGCCAACAAGGCCGACACTCCCGAAGGGCGAGAGCGGGTGGAGGCAATGGTCCCCATGAAGCGACTGGGAACGATGGAGGAGTTCGCCGCGTTCTGCGCCGTGTTCCTCGACGGCACCAGCGGATTCACCACCGGCCAGTTCGTGCCGTATGCCGGCGGATGGGCCTGACGGTGCCCGACGCCGCGACCGCGCCGGTCGACGGCCGCAACGCTCGCCGAGACCGCAACCGTGAGTTTGTGCTCGACGCCGCACTCGAGTTGTTCGGCGAAGGACAGCTCGAGCCGAACGCGCTCGACGTCGCCGAGCGCTCCGGTGTCTCGGAACGCTCGGTGTTCCGCTACTTCGAAGATCGGGACTCGTTGCTGCGCGCGGCGATCGCCCGCCATCTCGACAGGACCCTCCCGCTGTATGAGTTCCCTGAGCTCGGCGAGGGACCTCTCGATGAGCGCATCGACCGGTTCGTGACTCACCGGCTCGAGCTCTACCGCACGCTCGCGCCGACCGCTCGCGCCGCCACCGTGCGCGCCGCCACCAACGACGTCATTCGGGAGCAGCTGAATCGAGCTCGACGACGGCTCAGCGAGCAGCTGAAGGCGATGTTCGAGCCGGAGCTGCGCGCGATGCCGGCGGCGCGACGGCGGGCCACGGTCGCGGCCGCCGACGCCTTGTTCCAGTTCGAGGGCGTCGAGCACCTGTGCGGACATCTAGAGCTGTCCCCGGCGCACGCCAAGGACGCATTGCGCCACGCGCTCACCTCGCTGTTTCGGACAAACCGGCCGTAATCGACGGTCGTAGACGCAACCCGACGCTGCCCCTCAGGACCGAGGCGCCGGCTGCCGATGAAGGGGTCGGAGGCAGAGGAGCGTCATGCAGGAATCGACCGCAGCGGGCGCAGCTCTGAATGCCGTGTTGACTGCCAACCCCGTCGCGATGGTCGCGGCCATGGGGAGCGCAGGCCGGCTCGTGCCCGTGCCCGACTCGGTGCCACTGCATGGACAGCAGGTGTTCGAGGGAAGCTCGGGTCTCGATCTCGTCGTCGCCGACGACCAGATGGTCGTCATCCACGGCTGGGCGCGCGCGAGTACGGAAGCGATCGTTCGTCTCGAAATTCGTCTCCTTGCCGATCCGGATCACGCCGCGACCATCTCGTTCTTCGACGTTCGGGCCGAGCACGGGGTGCACATCATCGTTTTCGAGGCGCACGACCCCGAGGTCGTGTTCAAGTCGATCGCAACGCGGGCCGCATTGCGGCCCGGAGTGGGGCATGTCAAGCGAGACGCGGGTGCCGCATTCGTCGAGGTCGACGATGCGACGACGAGGCTCCTCGGATGGACCGCGGATGAACTTGTCGGTCACCGCACCATCGAGTTCGTGCACCCCGAGGACGTCGAGCGCGCCATCGACAATTGGATGGCGATGCGTGCCGGCACAGGTAGCGGGCGTGTTCGCGTGCGGTACCGGCATGCCCACGGCCACCATCTGTGGCTCGAGGTCACCAACGACAACCGTCTCGACGATCCCGAGTTCGGCTGCGTGCTGTCCGAGCTGGTCGACATCTCCGACGAGATGGCACAGCTCGAGGCGCTACGCGACCGTGAGCGCCAACTGGCCCGCCTCGCGGAGGCCCTTCCGATCGGAATCTGTCACCTGCGGCCCGACCGCGCCGTCGTCTATTCGAACGAAGCCTTGGTCGCGCTGCTCGGTCCGGTCGACAGCATCGAAGCCCTGATTCGCAGCCTCGCCGCTGCTGACCGGCGCCGCGTCGAGATCGCGATCGAGAACGCGCTCCATGGACGTACCGGCGATCTCGAGGTCGGCGTCATCCATGGTTTCGAGGAACGGCGGTGTGAGTTGACGTTCCGCACAATGACCAGTGACACGGGCAGTATCGATGGCGTCATCGTTTGTGCCGCCGATGTGACGGACCGGAGCCGGCTTCGCTCAGAGCTGGAGCATCGTGCCAGCCACGACGCGCTGTCCGGATGCCTCAACCGGGCCGCGACCGTCTCGGCCCTCGAGCGTGCCCTGCGCGGATCAGAGCGGGTGGCGGTGGCCTACGTCGACCTCAATCACTTCAAATCCATCAACGACCAGCTCGGTCACGCCGCGGGCGACGAGCTCCTCAGAGTCGCCGCTGCCCGGCTGCGCAGTGTGACTCGCGGCCAGGACCGGCTCGGACGAATCGGCGGCGACGAGTTCGTTGTGATCTGCCCGCAAGGTGAAGGCCCGCTCGAAGCGGCCGCACTCGTCGAACGCCTGACCGAGGCGATCAACGGTGATGTCGTGTTCGCTCGCCAGCGGATCCCATTGCGCGCCAGCGTCGGCGCGGCGATCTCCGTCGAAGGCGAGCTCGATGCCGAGGCCGTGCTCACCCGAGCCGATGCCGCCATGTACGAGATGAAGCGGCGCACCCGATCGCAGGAGAGCGCTCTTCCGGCATGATCTTGCGGTGAGCGACGAACAGTCGGACGACGATCCCGACGTGCGGTTCTCGTATGCCAACGAGCGCACCTTCCTGGCGTGGAACCGCACCTCGCTGGCGCTCGTCACGGCCGGCCTCGCCATCACCCAGCTGCTTCCGCCGTTCGACGTTCCGGGCGGCCGCCGGATCATCGGACTGCCCCTGATCGCGCTGGGCACCTTGACGGCGTTCTTCAGCTACCGGCAGTGGGTCGGCAACGAGCGGGCGATGCGGACCAAGCAGCCGTTGCCAGTTTCTCCGCTGCCGCGCGTGTTGACCTTGGTCATCGGGCTCAGTGCGATCGTTGCGTTCGTCCTCGCGGCCCTCTCGAACACGAAGTGATCCCTGTCAACGACGGCGAAGGGTTGGCCGAGGAGCGGACAAGGCTGGCTTGGAGCCGCAGCAGTTTGGCGCTTCTGGCGTGCGGCGCGGCCGTGCTCAAGGGCGTGCCGCGTCTGCCCGACCCCACCGGTCGCCCGCTCGCCGGAGGCATCATCGTCGGATTGGCCGCAGTCGCCGCGCTCGTTGGCACGTGGGAGGAGCGGGCCCGCATTCGAAGCGTCACGAGCGGCGCGGGCGCGATCGATCGGCGCGTCGTTCGACGAGTGGCGTTCGCCAACGGCATCATCGGTCTCGCCGCCCTCGCCCTCGCCACCCTGGCCAGCTGAGTCGTGCAAATCCCATTACGAGACTTCGACGACGGGGGCGGCGAACTGGGAGTTGTAGAGGCGGTAGTAGGCGCCGTCGTGAGCGAGCAGTTCACTGTGCGATCCCTGCTCGACGATGCGTCCGTTCTCCATCACGAGGATGTTGTCGGCGCCGCGGATCGTCGACAGCCGGTGGGCGATCACGAAGCTGGTGCGTTGAGCGCGCAGCGCGTTCATCGCCTCCTGCACCAAGACCTCGGTGCGCGTGTCCACCGAGCTGGTGGCCTCGTCGAGGATGAGGATGGTCGGATCAGCCAGGAACGCTCGAGCGATCGTGAGGAGCTGCTTCTGGCCGGCGCTGATGTTGTCGCCCTCCTCGTTGATCACGGTGTCGTACCCGTCGGGCAGCGAGTGGACGAACCGATCGACGTACGTCGCTCGGGCCGCCTCGAGGATCTGCTCCTCGGTGGCGTCGGGGTTGCCGTAGGCGATGTTGTCGCGGATCGTGCCGCCGAACAGCCACGTGTCCTGCAGCACCATGCCGATGTTTGATCGCAGCTCGCGTCGCGGCATTGATGCGATGTCGCGGCCGTCGAGTGTGATGCGGCCGCCGTTGAGCTCGTAGAACCGCATGATCAGATTGACCAGCGTGGTCTTGCCCGCTCCCGTCGGCCCGACGATCGCAATTGTCTGACCGGGCTCGGCCACCAACGAAAGCGATTCGATCAGCGGGCGGTCGGGGAAGTACGAGAACGTCACGTCCTCGAACTCGATACGACCACGTGCCGGAGGATGACCCTCGCTGGCGGGAGCGTCGGCGCTCTGCTCCTCGGCGTCCAAGAACTCGAGCACTCGCTCGAGGGACGCAATGCCCGACTGGAAGACGTTCATCATCGACGCGAGCTGCGTGAGCGGCATCGAGAACGTGCGCGAATACTGGATGAACGCCTGCACGTCGCCGAGTGTGATCGCACCGCTCGCCACCCGGAGGCCTCCAACGACCGCGACGAGCGCGTACTGGAGGTTGCCCATGAACATCGTCATGGGCTGCATGAGGCTCGACATGAACTGCGCGCCGAAGGATGCTTCGTACAAGTCGTCGTTGGTCGCGCGGAAGCGCTCCTCGACCTCGCGCTGGCGCCCGAACGACTTCACGATGGCGTGGCCGGTGAACGTCTCTTCGATCTGCGCGTTCAAGGCGCCGGTGTTCTTCCACTGCGAGATGAAGCGTGGTCGGGCTCGAGCGCCGATGAGCTTCATCGCCCACAGCGACACGGGCACCGTCGTGAGCGCGACCACCGCGAGCAGCGGCGAGATCGTGAACATCATCACCGAGACGCCGAGCAGCAGGAGCACCGACGTGAGCATCTGGCTCAACGTCTGCTGGAGGCTCTGCGCGATGTTGTCGATGTCGTTGGTCACGCGGCTGAGGAGGTCGCCCCGGGCGGTCTGGTCGACATAACGCAGCGGCAAGGCGTTGACCTTGTCCTCCGCGGCTGACCGGAGCCGGAACATCAGGCGCTGGACGACCCCCGCGAGGAGGTAGGCCGTGAGCACGGAAAGCACGGCCGACCCCGCGTAGAGACCGACGGCACCGAGCAGTACCCCGTGCAACTTCGAGAAGTCGATGCCCCGACCACTCGCGACGCCTTGGATGATGATGTCGGTTCCGTGCCCGAGTACCCGCGGTCCGAGGACGTTGAGCACCGCGCTCGTGATCGCCACGAGGACGACCACGACGAGCGTCGGCCGGTCGGGCGTCAGCAGCCGGCCGAGCCGGCGGACCGCGTTCCCGAAGTCCTTCGACTTCTCGGTCGGGACCCCGGCGGAGTTCCACCGACCCGCGGCGCGCGTGTCCGGCGCAGCGAGGTTCGGCTCCTCCTGTTCCTGCGTGTCGTCGAGAACCGTCATGCCGCGCTCCGCTCGCCGATCTGCGATTGCACGATCTCGGCGTACGTTGGGCAGGTCGCGATCAGGTCCTCGTGCGTCCCTTCGCCGACGAGCTCGCCGTCCTCGAGGACCAGAATGCAATCCGCAGTCGAGATCGTCGACACGCGCTGCGCCACGATCACCACCGCCGCGTCAGCCGTATACGGGCCGAGTGCGGCGCGCAGCCGGGCATCGGTGGTGAGGTCGAGGGCCGAGAACGAGTCGTCGAAGACGTAGACCTCGGGCTTGCGGATCAGCGCTCGAGCAATCGCCAGGCGCTGCCGCTGACCACCCGACACGTTGGTGCCGCCTTGCTCGACGCGCGCTTCGAGGGCTCCCGGCATCGCCTTCACAAAGTCGGATGCCTGCGCAACACGCAACGCCTCCCACATGTCGGCCTCGGAGGCATCGGGTTTGCCGTAGCGCAGGTTGCTCGCGACCGTGCCCGAGAAGAGGTAGGGCTTCTGCGGAACCAGCCCGATGCTGCTCCACAACAGGTCAGGGTCGAGCTCGCGCACGTCGACGCCGTCGACGAGCACCGAGCCCGATGTGCTGTCGAACAAGCGCGGGATCAGGTTGACGAGCGTGGTTTTTCCCGCGCCGGTACTCCCGACGATCGCAGTCGTCTGCCCGGCCCGCGTCGTGAACGAAATGTCGGTGAGCACTGGGTGCTCAGCACCGGGGTAGTGGAAGCCGACGTTGCGGAACTCGAGCTCGCCGTGCGTCACGACATGGTCGACCGGCGCGCTGGGACGTTGCACGCTCGGGGTGGTGTCGAGCACTTCTTGTAGCCGCCCAGCGGACACGGCCGAACGGGGGATCATCGACACCATGAAGGTGGCCATCAGGACCGACATCAGGATCTGCACGAGATAACTCAGGTACGCGATCAACGACCCGACCTGGATGTCGCCATCGGCCACCCGGCTCGCGCCGAGCCACAGCACGCCGACGCTCGACACGTTGATGAGCAAGTTCACCGTCGGGAAGATCGACGACATGAGCCGACCGGCCCGCAATGAGGTGGCGGTCAGCTCGGCGTTCCCTGTCGCGAACCGTCGGGCCTCCTCCGGCTCGCGCACGAAGGCTCGTACCACTCGGATGCCGGTGATCTGCTCGCGCAGCACGCGGTTGATCTGATCGATGCGATCTTGCATGAGCCGGAAGGCCGGCATCATCAAAGCGACGATGACTCCGAGGATCACTGCGGCGATCGGCATGCTCACGAGCAGGACGACCGACAGCCCGATGTCCTGCTGCATCGCCATGAAGATGCCGATGACCATGGTGATCGGGGCGCCGATGGCAATGGTGCAGCCCATCACCACGAGCATCTGGACCTGCTGCACGTCGTTGGTGATGCGCGTGATGAGCGACGGTGCGCCGAATGCGCCTACTTCACGCGACGAGAACTCGGTGACCTGGTGGAAGAGCGAGTTCCGAAGGTCGCGACCGAAGCTCATCGCGATCTTGCCGCCGTAGTACGTCGCGCCAACCGCGAAGATCACTTGGATGAGTGCGACAGCCAGCATCGCGGCACCCAAGGACCGGATGTAGCTCACATCTCCGCGCAGTACTCCGTGGTCGATGATGCGAGCGTTGAGCGTGGGCAGGGTCAGCGCGGCGGCGGTCTGCACCGTTTGGAGCACGACGAGGCTGATCAGGACCCGTCGATAGGGGCGAAGATGCGCGCGCAGCAAGCGGATCAGCACGAGGCGTCCCGTCCAGACACTCCGTGAAGAAAGAGCTTCACGATCTCAGCCGGCGACATGGGCTCGTCGGCCAGCATCGGATGCGTCAGCGAGAGCGTGAACGCGCGCAGCAGTCGTGCCGCCGCGATCGGCTCGACGGTCAGATGCTTTCGGTGGGCCTCGAACAGCGTGACGAGCGCGTCGCTGTCGACCATCGGGCGGCGCGTCTTCTCATGGAACCTCGTCCCGATGCTCGACACGAGGCGCCAGGTGTCGACCACTCGCTGCTGGAGGATCGCGGTCGCGGTGACGACGCACGCTTCGAGGGGCTGAGCCAGGTCGATCGCCCTCAGCGCTCGCTCGAGCGGCTCGGTGTCGAAGGCAGCTTCGATCACGGCGGCGATCACCGCGTCCTTGTCATCGAAGACCCGGAAGATGGTGCCCTCGGCGATTCCCGCGGCGTCCGCGATCTGACGGGACGTCACCATCTCGCCGTGCTCGAGCAACAGCGGGAGGGTCGCATTCACGATCATCGACCGACGCTCGTCCGGGGGCAGCGAGGCGGCCCGCGTCCGCGGTGCGTCGGCGATGGCCGTTTCCCCTTTGCCCATGGGCCGCCATGCTATCTGAGTGAGTGCTCACTCACAACCTGTGCCACCTGGTCTCTACGCCGGACCTCGACGCCGTGGCTCTCGCGAGCGTGCCGGACCCCCGTCGTCGACACGTTCGTCGTTCGTCGCACCGCGACACACGGAGCCCCAGTCGCAGAGGTTGCTCATGGTCGAGAAGCAGTCATCGCGGCCCAACGCGCGAACGCGGACGTTCGTGTACGCGACGTCGTCACCGAGTGGATCGCCATCCGAAGTGACCGTCTCTCTCTGAATGCGCGGCGCCGAGAATGACGTAATGTGCGCGACATGGCGGACATTTCTCTCGAGGGTTGTTAGACCGCAATGCTGCGCGACTGCGCCCTTCGCGTGACACCGGGACCGGGAGTTGTGGCCCGGTCGCCATCCACGGTCTTGATCGTTCCGGACGCGTCCGCGACAGCTCTCGTGGACAAGCTGCTCGCGGCGATTGCCAGTCATGAGGAGAGATCGTCTCCGGGCTCGTCGAGCCGCCAGCTGATTCGCAATGTCGCCGCGCTCTTTGCCCAAGACGAGGCCGAGTTGCCGCCGTTCGGTCTTGTGGCCGATGAGGGAGATGGCGTCACGCTGCTGCTGCACGGCGACGTGGACGCGCGGATTGCTGGACCGGATGGCGCCACCGAGGAGGTTTCCGGTCGGCAGTCGATGACGTGGGTCGACCGTGTCGTGAGTGGGCCCTTCGTCGAGATCGTCGTCGGCGCCCCGACACCGGCGGCTTCGGAGATGCCATTCGACCTGCGCGAGGGCGTCGTGCCTGGCGACGGCGTCACGCTCGTCGCACGTGGTGAGGGGACCTCCGGCAAGAAGGAACCGAAGAAGAAGCGGACGACCGACAAGGTGGTCGTGTCGACGCCGGCCGACGCGGTTCCGGAGGCGCCCGCGGCTGCGGCCTCCGCCACACCGCCGCCCGCGCCTCCGCCCCCCGTTGCACCTCCTCTTCCTCCGGTGCCTCCGGCCGCGCCCGCGCCGCCACCACCACCGCCGCCCGCGCCTCCGCCACCCGTTGCACCTCCTCTTCCTCCGGTGCCTCCGGCCGCGCCACCTCCCCCTCCGCCGCCGCCCCCAGCTGCGCCTGCGCCACCTCCCCCTCCGCCGCCGCCCCCAGCTGCGCCTGCCCCGCCCCCGCCTCCGCCGCCACCCCCGGCCGCGCCGCCCCCGCCGCCACCCCCTCCGCCACCCCCTCCGCCGCCACCCCCAGCTGCGCCTGCCCCGCCCCCGCCTCCGCCGCCACCCCCGGCCGCGCCGCCCCCGCCACCGCCGCCGGCCGCGCCTCCGAGTCCGCCACCGCCGGCGCCCGCTCCGAACGTCGAGCGCGGGGCGACGATGGTCCCTTCGTCCGCGGCGGCTGCTGCCGCAACCAACCCGAGCGAGGTCCTCGTCCAGGGCGTGGCATGCACTCGCGGTCACTTCAATCGGCCGGATGCCGCCTACTGCTCAGTCTGCGGAACGGCGATCGACCAGCAGACAGCTCAACCGGTGCAGATGCCGCGGCCGTCGCTCGGCACCTTGGTGCTCAGCGACGGAAACTCCGTGCCCGTCGACCGCGACATGGTGCTCGGCCGCGACCCCTTGTCGCATGACGACGTGGTCGCGGGTCGGGCCAAGGCGGTGGCGATCAACGATCCTGAGCTCAGCGTCTCCCGCGCGCACGCCGAGATTCGCCTCGACGGCTGGGACGTGAAGGTCACCGACTGCGGCTCGTCGAACGGCACCGAGATCGTGCGGCCCGATTCGCCAGATGCGACTCGGCTCGAGCCCGGTCAGGCCACGACGATCGTTCCTGGTACCAAGCTCGTATTGGGCAAGTACACCGTGACGTTCAGCGCCGGCGTGCAGTGACCTAGGAACGCCGTTGGCCCAATGGGGCCATGTAGTGGCATGACCTAGCCTTTCGTTCTGTGCCCGAGGTCAGAATCGAAATCCGCCAACCCGACCGGGCACCACTGCACATCGTCGTCGTCGGACGGATCGAACTCGGTCGAGATTGCGATGGCGTCCTGCTCTTCGATGAACGGGTCTCGCGGCGGCACGTCCAGTTGGTGGTGACTGATCTGGGGCTCGAGGTGACCGACCTCGGAAGCACCAATGGCTCGTTCGTGAACGGCCAGCGCGTCGGCGGCCCGACCATGCTCGGGCCGGATGACCGCCTTGTGGTCGGCGACACCGTCGTAGTGCTACGGGCCGAGGCCAGAAGCGACACTGGCCCCTCGTCAGCGCGGCAGACCACCGCCGGTAGCGTGCCGCTGATTGGTGTGGGTCGAACGACGTCGGAGGACGTGGTCCGTCCGGTGGCCCCGATCCAAGGCGCCCACCGAACCTCGATCGACATCGTCGCGTCGGAAGTGCAGCGCAGCGGGGTTGGCGCGCTGCAGCCTCATGTCGACGGAACGGTCACCATCGTCTTCAGCGACATCGAGAACTCAACGGTGATGGCCGAACGGCTCGGCGATTCCCGCTGGCTCGACCTCCTGCACGATCACAACGAGCTCGTGCGGCTCTTGCTCGGCGATCACAGCGGTAAAGAGATCAAGGCCCAAGGGGACGGGTTCATGCTCACGTTCCCGAGCGCTCGTCGAGGCATCGGGTTCAGCATCGCCTTGCAACGTGCGCTTCGCCTCTACAACGCGCGGCACCCCGAGCTCGTGCTGCGAGTTCGCGTCGGCGTGCACACCGGCGACGCCATCCACGACAAGGGCGACATCTTCGGCAAGCACGTGATCCTCGCGGCGCGGATCGCGTCCATCGCCGAAGGTGCCCAGATCCTGGTGTCGAGTCTGGCCTACGAGCTCGCGAGCAGCTCAGGGGGCGTGCCCTTCGGCGCCGAACGCAAGGTCG
>JBEEGD010000044.1:0-3481 GCA_041166685.1 Acidimicrobiaceae bacterium
CGGCGGCTACCGTCGCCTCGAGTCCACGCCGAACGCGGCGGATCAGGCACGCCTGGTCGCCGAAGCGATTCTCGGCCGACCCGCACCCTACGAAACGGTCCCCTGGTTCTGGTCCGATCAATTCGACGTCAAGCTGCAAGTGACGGGAATCTCACCCGACTACACGGAAACCGTCGTGCGGGGGGATCCAAACATAGGACGAGCATTGACCGTCTTTTACCTGCGCGAAGGCATCGTCGAAGCAGCAGATATGGCATCGAGCCCCCGCGACTTCGCACAGGCGAAGAAGCTCGTGGCCGGCCGCGCCGTGGTGCCACCGATCGAGCTGGCAGACACCAGCCTCGAGCTGCGTGACCTGGTCACGAAGTATGTGGCGAACCTGAACGGCTTTGGAGGCGATGGATGCCCGCGGTGAAGATCACCACGCCCCAGGGGGATGTGCGCGCGATCGATGTTCCCGTCGGCACGCCCATCATGAAGGCGGCCGTCTCGGCGATGGTGCCCGGAATCATTGGCGAATGCGGCGGCGATCTCTCGTGCGCGAGCTGTCACGTCTACGTCGACCCGGCGTGGATCGACAAGCTCCCCGCCCGCACGGCCGACGAGACCGACATGCTCGACGCGACCTCCGAGGAGCCCACCGATTGCAGTCGGCTGAGCTGTCAGATCGTCATGGCTGACGACCTCGACGGCCTCGCGGTGACGGCACCCGCGACGCAGCGATGACGTCGATCGGGGTCACGACTGGGCCACCGCAAGCCAGATGGCCTTGGTCTCCGTGTATTCGTCAAGTGCGTGGATTCCCAGCTCGCGGCCGAGGCCGCTCATCTTCATCCCGCCGAACGGGACGTTGGGCGAGAAGACACGCCAGGTGTTGATCCAGATCGTTCCCGCCTGCAGTTCGTGGGCGACCCGGTGGGCCCGGTCAACGTTCTGCGTCCAGAGTCCAGCGACCAGACCGAACGCGATGTCGTTCGCAATGCGGATCGCCTCCTCCTCGGTGGAGAACCGGATCACCGCGCCGATTGGACCGAAGATCTCCTCCTGCACGAGACGTGCGTGCGGGTCCTTGGTGGCGAAGAGGGTCGGCTGAACGAAGAAGCCACCGTCGACGCCGTCGATCTCGGTGGCCCGAGCGCCGCCAGCCAGCAAGACGTGGCCTTCGTCGGCGGCCAGGTCGAGGTAGCCACACACCTTCGCGTACTGCGGGCCCGAGGCCAGCGGGCCGATCGTCACCGTGGGATCCAGCGGATCGCCGATCCTGACCTTCGCCAGCTCACGCTGCAACCGCCCGATGACCTCGTCGTAGACCTCGTCAGCGATCAACAGACGTGATCCCGCGTTGCACGCTTGACCCGTTCCCGCCAGGAGCCCGCTGAGCAGGCCGGGGACGGCGCGATCCAGGTCCGCGTCGGCGAAGACGATGTTCGCCCCCTTGCCTCCGAGCTCGAACGTGGTTCGGAGGAATCGGTCGGCCACGGACCGGGCGATGGATTGGCCGACCACCGTGGAGCCGGTGAACGCGATCTTGTCGATGTCGGGGTCCTCGACCAGTAGTCGCCCGGTGTCGCCGGCGCCGGTGACGACATTGATCACGCCCTCGGGGATGCCCGCCTCCACACCCAACCGGGCGAGCAGCAAGGTGGAGACCGGCGTGACCTCGGAGGGCTTCGCCACCATCGTGTTGCCGCTGGCGAGCGCTGGGACGAGCTTCCAGGCGAGTAGTGCCAGGGGGTTGTTCCAGGGAGTGATCGCGGCGACGACGCCGAGCGGCTCGCGCCGGGTCCACGCCTCGTGTCCGGGAACTATTGGCTCCACCACGACGCCGTGCGACGACAGCGCCAGATGCCCGAAGTAGTCGGCGAACATGGCGGCAGAGGCGGCGGCGGGGCCCATCTCCGTGATCGTCTTGCCGTTTTCGTGAACCTGCAGGCGAGCGAGCTCGTCGACGTGCTCTCGGATCAACGTCGCCCACGCATCGATGATCGCGACGCGTTGCAGTACAGGCGTGCGCCTCCATCCCGGGAACGCGGCACGCGCCGCCGCCACCGCGGCGCGCACATCTGCAGCACCAGCAACCGGCACGTAACCCCAGGCAAGCTCATCGAACGGGTCGACGCACCGGAACGTCGCGCCGTCGGCCGCTTGCACCCACTCACGGCCGATCAACATGTCATAGCGCTTCTCCGGGTCGATCTCGGGGAAGCGGGCGTTGTCCGCTTGCGTGCCGGCGGCACCCACTACGGAAGCCGGTCGAAGCTGTGGATCAGCTCCTCCGCCTGCGCCTGCGCGAACTCCCGGCTCGCCGGGTTGGTCGGTGTGAGGTGACGACCCTCGACCATCCCATCGAACGCTTCCGCCGCGACCAGTTGGAGCTCCTGTCCACGCCCGCGGACGGACTCGCTCATGGGGATGTCCATATCCAGAAGCATGCGTACTGCGTCCGTAAGCACCCAACCGGGCGCAACGAGCGATACACCCACACCGGTGCCGGCGAAATCGCGTCTGGCCACATCCGTGAAGGCGCGCGTGGCGTACTTGCTCACGGTGTACGTGCTGACCGCGGGGACATACGGCGGTACCCCGAGCGAATGCTCGGATCCGACGTTGATCACGTGCGCGAGTTCGCCGCGGTCCGCGGCAGCCTTGAGCGCAGGGAAGCACGCGTGGATGCTGTTGAACACCCCGAGGATGTTGATCTCGAACTGCGTCCGCACCGTCGACGGATCGACGTCCTGTAGACCACCGATCGACCCCGCGCCGACGGCGTTGTTCACCAGGACGTTGACGGCGCCGAATCGATCGATCGCCAGCTGCGGGACGCGGCTGATCGATTCGTAGTCCCGGACGTCGGCCTCGAACCAGGCGCCCTCTCCACCGAGACCAGCGATCGTCTCCAGCGTCTCGCTCGCCTCTTCAGGAGACGCGACGACGACCTTCGCACCGCGCCGAACCGCCTCGTACGCGAGCCCCTGCCCGACCCCCGTGCCTCCGCCCGTGACAACGACGACGGCACCCTCGAGTGTGGGCATCCTGATTCTCCCATTCGACTCGGATGGTGCGGCCGGACATCCACCGCGAGCCGGCTCCATCACCGGCCCGAATCCGCTGCATCGTACGTCTGACTGTCAGGCGGGTCAACGGCCGCGTGCGTCCGTGTGGGGTCTTCAAGAGTGCGCAGATACCGCGCTGTACGATCAGCGCGAACTCGTCCGACCCAGGAGCAGGTCGTGGAACCAGAAGGGTCGAAGGCGCGATCGCCGGCGAAGAAGGGCGGATCGCCGACCCTGCGGGAGGCGCAGAAGGCGTTCACCCGGCAGAGGCTCGTCGAGGCGGCTCGCGCGACCTTCGAGCGAAAGGGCTATGTCGACACGACGATCGATGACATCGTCGATGCCGCTGGCGCGAGCAGGGCAACCTTCTACCTGTACTTCCCCAGCAAGGCGGAGGTGATGCTCTCCGTCATCGCCGCTTGGCGCGA
>JBEEGD010000045.1:0-5135 GCA_041166685.1 Acidimicrobiaceae bacterium
CCCTGCAGGAAGAAGTTCGAGTGCCCGATGAACCCGTTGCCGGTGCCGAACTGGAAGGCGAAGCCGACCGCGAAATACAGGAGCCCGCACAGACACGTGTCGAAGATGCACTCCATCATGATGTTCACGGACTCTCGGGAACGGGCGAAGCCCGCTTCCAGCGCCATGAAGCCCGCCTGCATGAAGAACACCAGGAAGGCGGTGACGAGCACCCACATGGTGTTGATCGGGCTGACCCATTGGTCGGTGGCTTCCGCCGCCCCTTGGATCGGCGCCGCGTTCGCCACTGACCCGAAGAAGAAGCCGAAGCCCTTCACTGCCGACAGGATCGCGACAATCCCGAGCATCTTCCCACCCAGCAGGGCTACAAAAGCCTTGCGGACGTCTTTCTCCTTGAATCGCCTGAGCGACCTGTTTCTCATGGGTGTGGAACGTAGGAAGCTGATGTTTCGCAGCTATGTACCTATCGTTACGGCCGAAGGACCGTTCTCTGAATCAAATCTGACAGCGTTGAACCGAGCCCCCACCTCCTTGTAACCGACCCGACGCGTTTGCCCCAGACGTCGCCAGCGTCGCGATGATGAGGCGTGACCAAGAGCGTGGCCATCGGGTGGTTTCCAGCCGGGCAACTCGAGGAGGCCCTGGCCCTCTGGCCAGACCTGGTTTCCGGCTGGGAGGTGTCCGGCTATGCCGAGTACTGCCGCGCGGTGGACCGGCATCTCCGCCACCTCCAAGTAGATGCGGAGACGCAGATTCTCCTCGCGCCGATCGAGGTGAAGCACTTCGTCAAGTGGTGCGCCCGCGAGGGTGTCGATTCCGGCGCGCCAGATAGCCGGACGAAGTACGCGATGGAGGTGGCAACCCGCGGACGGGCGCGAGCCTGGCCTCCGTCACGCGGGAAGCGATGCTGGTGCGGGCGCGACGAGGCCTACGAGGCCTGCTGCGGTTCCTGATTTCCCGCCTGTCGCGTAACTCGCGGACTTCTCGCGGACCTCGTCAGCGCGACGCGTTGCCACGCCGTGCGAGTCCCCCGCCCACGCTGACCAGCTAACTTCCGCGGCGGAGGTGTCTGGGTACCTGGTGGGCTCCCCCGCCTTCAAAGCGGGTGGTCGTGGTGATCCCACGACGGCGGGTTCGATTCCCGTCCACCTCCGCTACCCCGCTCGAACTTGGGGTGCGAAGCGGGGCTATAGCCACGCCAGCCACCCCGAGTTCGCAGAGGGTGTGACAACGTGACGCGATGAGCGTCATCGAGTTCGGGCGGCAGGTGACCGGTGATCTTGATGCCGCGTCGACACGCGAGTGGTTGGTCACCGATGGCCTCGGCGGCTACGCGATGGGAACCGTTGGCGGCCTCGCGACGCGTCGGTATCACGGCCTGCTGATGGTGGCCACCGCGCCACCCATCGGTCGGATGCTCGGACTGGCCGCGCTCGATCCGGTGCTGCGAGTCGGCGACCGCGAGGTCCGCCTCGCAACCCATGAGTGGAGCGACGGCACGATCGCACCACAGGGCCATCTTCACCTCCAGTCGTTCGAGCTGCGCGACGGCCTACCCCTGTGGCGCTGGGCCGTCGCCGATGTTGTCGTCGAGGTCGAGCTGGCCATGATGTCGGCCCGGCCGGCGGTGGGCGTCGTCTACCGCGTCGTGCGTGCCCCCGGTCGCGTGCGACTCGATGTCGAAGCGCTGTGCACGTGGCGCGACGCGCACGGCGAGCGCACCGGGTGGGGTGAGCCCGAAGTCGAGCGCACGAGCGACGGCTTCGTGTTCGAAGGCGCGTATCGCGTGCGCGGGCCGGACTTCGATCCTGCAGGAGCCTCCTGGTACCGCGGGCTGCGTCATCGGGAAGAAGCGGCTCGGGGGTTGAGCGCCACAGAAGACCTGTGGTGCGCCGGCCATTTCAGTGCGGAGCTCGAGCCCGGCGAGAGCACGTCGATCGAGGCGTGGGCCGACGACGCGTTCGCCCCCACACCCGCGGCGCCGCTCATGATCGCCGCGGCGCGGCGGCGCGCTGCCGATCTGGTGATGCGAGCGCAACCGCGGGATGACAACGACCGCACACTCACGCTGGCCGCCGATCAGTTCATCGTGACGACGCCGAGCGGACCCACCGTCGTGGCCGGCTACCCGTGGTTCGGCGACTGGTCGCGCGACACGCTGACGTCGTACGAAGGCTTGTTCCTGCGCACCAACCGTTGGGACGAAGGTCGCACCCTGCTGACCCGCGCGGCCGCCGGACTGTCCGAGGGGATGCTGGCCAACACCGCCGACGCTGGCGGGCTGGAATACAACACGGTCGACGCCACGATGTGGTTCCTGCACGCCGTGGGCCGCCACGTCGCGGTGACGAACGATGTCGATCTCGCGGCCGAGCTACGAGACGCGCTGCAGCACATCATCGTCCACCACCAAGGGGGCACCCGCTTCGGCATCAAAGTCGACGGCGACGGGCTCATCACCCAGGGCGAGGAAGGTTGGGCGCTCACGTGGATGGACGCCCGCGTCGACGGGGTGCCCATCACCCCGCGCACGGGCAAGCCGGTCGAGGTCAACGCGCTGTGGGTGAACGGGTTGCGGGTGGTGGCGCGGCTCTTGTCCGAGTTGAAGGACGCGGGCGCCGACGAGGTGCAACTCGCCGCGGACGTGGCGGGCCGCTCCTTTCTCGCACGTTTCGCGGGTCACGGTCCCGGGTTGCTCGACGTGGCCGATCCGGACGATGGATCGGTGCGGCCGAATCAGTTGCTGGCCGCGTCGCTACCGTTCGGTCCGATCGAGGACCGCGACGGCGCCACCGCGATCGTGCGGGCCTGCGGGCCGCTGCTCACGTCACTCGGTATGCGGTCGTTGTCGCCGGCCGACTCCCGGTACACGGGTGCGCACCGGGGTGACTCTGGCGCTCGCGACCGCGCTTACCACCAGGGCACGGTGTGGCCCTGGATGGTCGGGCCGTACGTCGACGCGTGCCGCAAGGCCGGCGTCGCCACCGATGGAGCGCTCGACGGGCTGTTCGCTCACCTGTCCGAATGGGGACTCGGTTCGATCTCGGAGACGGCCGACGGCGACGCGCCCCACGCCGCGACCGGGTGCCCGTTTCAGGCGTGGTCGGTCGCCGAGGTGCTACGGGCCAAGCGCAGCGTCGAAAGATAGGCAAGAGTTGGGGCCACGACGGAGCCAAAGGAGTCTGGAATGCAGCTAGGCATGATCGGTCTTGGGCGGATGGGCGCCAACATGGTGCGACGACTGATGAAGGCGGGCCACGAGTGCGTCGTGTTCGACGTGAGCGCGGACGCGGTCAAGGGTCTCGCGGGCGAAGGCGCGGTCGGTGGCGACAGCCTCGACGACTTCATCGGGAAGCTGACGCAGCCACGAGCGGTGTGGATCATGGTGCCGGCCGCGTTCGTCGACTCGACGATCGAAGACCTGGCCAAGCGGCTCTCACCGGGCGACATCATCATCGACGGCGGCAACTCGTACTACCGCGACGACGTTGACCGCGCCGAGCGCTTGAAGCCGGACGGCATTCACTACGTCGACGTCGGCACGAGCGGCGGAGTGTTCGGCCTCGAGCGGGGCTACTGCCTGATGATCGGTGGCGAGGACGAGACCGTGAACCACCTCGACCCGATCTTCTCGACGCTCGCTCCGGGAGTCGAGACCGCCGAGCGCACCCCCGGGCGATCGGGAACACCGTCGAAGGCGGAGCAGGGCTACTTGCACTGCGGCCCGAACGGCGCGGGCCACTTCACGAAGATGGTTCACAACGGCATCGAGTACGGGTTGATGGCGGCCTACGCCGAGGGCCTGAACGTGTTGAAGAAGGCCAACATCGGCAAGCAGAGCCAAGAGCACGATGCGGAGACCACGCCACTGCGCGACCCGAAGTACTACCAGTACGACATCAACGTGCCCGAGGTGACGGAATTGTGGCGCCGGGGCAGCGTCGTCGCGAGCTGGCTACTCGACCTCACGGCGCACGCGCTGATGGTCGACCCCGACCTGAAGGAGTTCGGTGGTCGCGTGTCGGACAGCGGCGAAGGCCGCTGGACGATCTTGGCCGCGGTCGACGAGGGCGTACCGGTCCACGTGCTCAGCGCGTCGCTGTACGACCGCTTCGAGTCGCGCGGCGAGGCTGACTACGCGAACAAGGTGCTGTCCGCGATGCGCAAGGAGTTCGGCGGGCACCACGAGAAGAAGGACTGATGCCGCGCGCCGTCGACTCGCCGGCGCCACTCGGAGGGAGCGCTGGCCGACAACCGCTAGGGCCACCAATCCGCGCGACCGCTGAGTGGAAGGCGCTCGCCGAGCACCACACGCACGTCGGTGACGTCCACCTGCGGGATCTGTTTGCGGAGGATCCGTCGCGAGGCACGCGCTTCGCGGTCGAGTTCGGCGACCTCTACCTCGACTACTCGAAGAACCGCATCACGGCCGAGACCGTGCAGCTGTTGCTAGGGGTCGCCGAAGCGGCCGGACTGCGCGAGCGCATCGACGCGATGTTCCGAGGTGAGCACATCAACGTCACCGAGGATCGAGCTGTCCTGCATGTCGCGCTGCGCATGCCCCGTGACGCGAAGCTCGTCGTCGACGGTCAGGACGTCGTCGCGGATGTGCATGCCGTGCTCGACAAGATGGGCGACTTCTCTTCTCGCGTCCGGAACGGCGAGTGGAAGGGGTTCACCGGCCAGCCGATCCGCAACATCGTGAACATCGGCATCGGCGGCTCGGACCTCGGGCCCGCGATGGCCTATGACGCGCTGCGCGACTTCGCCCTGCGGAACCTCACGTGCCGGTTCGTGTCCAACGTCGACGGCAACGACGTGTGGGAGGCGACCCACGATCTCGACGCGGCCGAGACGCTGTTCATCGTGGCGTCGAAGACGTTCACCACGATCGAGACGCTCACCAACGCGAAGTCGGCACGGGCCTGGTTGGTCGACCAGCTCGGCGACGAAGCCGCGGTGCGCAATCACTTCGTGGCGGTGTCGACCAACGCCGAGAAGGTCACGGAGTTCGGCATCGATACCGAGAACATGTTCGGGTTCTGGGACTGGGTGGGCGGCCGCTACAGCTACGACTCGGCCATCGGTCTCTCGCTCATGATCGCCATCGGCCCGGACCACTTCCGCGACATGCT
>JBEEGD010000046.1:0-2572 GCA_041166685.1 Acidimicrobiaceae bacterium
TGGCCATCCTGATACAGGGTCAGCGCCGCGACGGCTGCCACGTCGCGGTCATCGACGGGTGCCGTCTCGGCAGCGCCGTAAGGCCATCGGACGACGCCGTCGGCACGGATCCGGGTCGCCCACCAGAACAGCACGTTCGACGCGAACATCCCCGGCCGGATGATTGTCGACTCGAGTCCCGCGGCCGCGATGAGCCGCTCGATATCGGCGTGGAGCACCGCCATCGGATTCGGTTGCTGGAAGAAAGGGTGGGGGGTTTGGTGCGGGGATGAGAGAAAGACGACGCGCCGCGCGTAGGTCGCGAGTCGCTCGACAACTGCCGGAGCAGTCGTCGGCGGGGCGGTCCAGATGAGGAAGACGGCACCGACACCACGCAGGGCTGCGTCGAGCGATTCTGGCACGGTGAGGTCGCCGGTGACGACTTCGACGTTCGCCGGCAGCGTCGTCGCCGCCTCCGAGCGGTGCGTGAGGGCGCGAACCGGCACGCCCGCGTCTATCAGTAGGTCGACTACGACGCGCCCAACCCGGCCGGTAGCTCCGGTGACGAGGACCGGAGGCACTCCCGTCCCTGTCACGAGGATCTCGATGTCCTCCATGGCAGGTGCACGGAGCGAATCATGCCATCTTCCCGGGAGCGGATGAAGACCATTTAGGCGGCGCTGTTGACGGGTTGCCTCGAGGGGCGGGCGACCGTCCTTTCTTAAATGGCGGCACTCATTCGCTCACCGAGTGCGCGAGCCCCCGATAGGGTCTGAAGCCATGGGAACGAGCGCACCGCACAGTCGTGGACCGAGAAGGACCCCCGATCCGCGCGGGCGCGCCCCGGGTCGCCGCACGACGGCGCCGACCGACCGCGAACCCGAGCGACCAGTCGCCCACATCGACGACGACATCGTCCGCGAGCTGCGCGCGACGGCCCGGCCCGGCAAGGGCGAGATCCTCGTCAAGGTCTTCGCCGAGGCCGTCGGCGCATACCTCAGCGAGGACTACCGCGAGGCCGTGCGATTGGCGGAACAGGCGAAGCACATCGCGCTGCGGTCCCCGTCGGCGCGCGAGCTCCTCGGCCTCGCGTACTACCGCGCCGGCAACTACAAGGAGGCGGCCCGCGAACTGGCCGCGTTCAAGCGCTTGACCGCGTCTCTTTCGCAGAACGCCGTTCTCGCCGATTGCTACCGCGCCATGGACAGGCCCGACAAGGCGATCGAGTTGATCGAAGAGCTCGATCCCAATTCGGTGGAAGCCGCGGTGTTCTACGAGGGGGCGATCGTGGGTGCGGGTGCGCTCGCCGACGTCGACAGGTTGGACGAAGCCATCGCGCGACTCGAGCGACTCGATCTTCGGCCCTCGGTTGCAGAGGAGCACCACCTGCGGGCGTGGTACGTGCTCGGGGATCTACTGCAGCGCAAGGGTCGCTTCAGCCAGGCGCGTAGCTGGTTCGAGGCCGTCGCTGCAGCCGATGCGGAATCAACCGACGCCCCTGCTCGCGCCGCGCACCTTGCCCGGCGAACCTAGGTGACGGGGCTCCACTCTTCCGCCGTTACGGCGTAGATGTTGTGGTCCTCCCACACGCCGTTGATACATAGGTAACGAAGCGCGAGTCCCTCGTAACGGAACCCAGCCTTCTCGACGACACGTATCGATGCGACGTTATGTGGCATGACCCCTGCTTGGATGCGGTGCAAG
The DNA here is from genome assembly GCA_041166685.1 of Acidimicrobiaceae bacterium. Lineage (GTDB taxonomy): Bacteria > Actinomycetota > Acidimicrobiia > Acidimicrobiales > JACDCH01 > DASUCS01. The sequence continues at coordinate 1,684 of JBEEGD010000046.1, forward strand.
GACGCAGTCTGAAAGCCGAAATCGACCGCGAGCTTCAGGGCTTCGGTCGCGACACCTCGCCCGTTGTTCGCCTCGTCGACGAAGTAACCGACCGTTGCGTTGTGCCAGCCACCTCGGACGACGTTCGACAGCGAGAGACGTCCGATCAATGCATCGTCGTCGTTATCGAAGATCCCGAACACGTATTGAAGGCCGGCGCGCCAGGCGCGGCCCTCGTCTTCCAACATCCGCACCTGTGTAGGAAGGGTGAAATGAGTCTCCGGCCGGCGCGGCTCGAAGGGCTCTATGAAAGTTCGGTTGCGTACGCGCAGATCGAGCACGTCGCCTGCCTCGCTCGCGGTGAACGGACGCATGTGGCACACGGATCCGCGCAAGACGAGAGGCGCCGGGCCGCCGCGGCCGGCAACGCCTTCGTGCGTTCGGGTCAGGTCGCGGCCTCCTGCTTGTCGAAGTAGCGCATGTAACCCCACGTGTTCATCCAGTAGGACGTGGTCTGCTCCATCCGATCCACGGCCGCGTCGTCGAGCTGCCCCTCCATAGCTTCACGAGCGGCGGCTTCCGTGCGCTTCGCTACTTCGTCGAGGTCGCGGCTGACAGTCCGTGCATCCTTTACCCATCGAGCCCACGACATGAGAGCCTCGATGGACTTCGTGCATGCCTCGGCGACCGTAGCCGGGGTCGAGCCCGCATCTTGAGGCCCGTAATGAGTGAGCCACACCGCGGCGGGGTCGAACGAGCGGATGCGTTCGATCGAGGCGTTCGCTTTCTCGAGATGGAACTCGGGGGGAGGCGTTGCCGGACGAACGACGCCAACCTCCGGCAAGCGAACACCCAGTGCGTCACCCGTGTACATTATGCCGGTCGCCGTATCGAGTTACGCGTGATGGTG
>JBEEGD010000047.1:0-4691 GCA_041166685.1 Acidimicrobiaceae bacterium
CACGCTCGAGAACGTCGAGGGCATGTCGGTCGAAGCCTTGACCGCAGGCATCGACTGGTCGTTCGAGACGTTCCCCGAGTACCTCGACGCCCTCGACCGCACGCCGACGCGGCTCAATGTCGCGGCGATGATCGGCCACACGGCGCTGCGCATCTACGCCCTCGGCGACGAAGCGACCGAGCGGGCCGCGACTCCCGAAGAAGTCGAGCGGATGCGCGCGATCGTCGGTGAGGCAATCGACGCCGGTGCCATCGGCTTCGCGACGTCGAAGTCGCCTACGCACTCGGGCGACGCCGGCAAGCCCGTGCCGAGCCGTTTCGCGGAGCTCGAGGAAATCACGCGCATCGCGTCGGTGATGGGGGAGAAGGGCCGCGGCACGTTCCAGGCGACGATCGGCCCCGGGTTCTACGTGAACGAGATGGCCGCGCTCTCCGAGGAGATCGGGCGCCCGGCCACGTGGACCGCGCTGCTGACGCTGTCCGAGGCGCCGGGCCGCGCAAAAGAGACGCTCGACAAGCAGGCGGCCCTCGGCGGCGAGGTGTGGCCGCAGATCGCCTGTCGCCCCTTGGTCTTCCAGATCACCCTCGAGGACCCGTTCCCGTTCGCGATGGCCGCAGGCTTCGATGAGATCCTGGCCGCACCACGAGCGGCCCGGGCCGACATCTACTCCGATCCCGAATGGCGAGACCGCGTCCGCCCAGAGCTCGATCGGATTTGGGGGCACACCTGGGGCAAAGACTGGATCGACGAGACCGAGAAGCACGTCGATCTCCGGCAAGGGCCATCGATCGCCGAGATCGCGGCAGCGCGCGGGCAGCATCCGATGGACGCGATGATCGACCTCGCGCTCGAAGAGGATCTCAAGACGCGCTTCGCCATCGTGCTCGCGAACGACGGCCAGGAGGAGATCGGCGAGCTGCTCAATGACAACCGCGCGGTGATCGGTCTCTCCGACGCGGGCGCGCACGCGTCGCAGATCTGCGACGCCTGCTTCTCGACCCACCTGCTCGGGCACTGGGTTCGCGAGCTCGGCGCGATCTCGCTCGAGCAGGGCGTGCATCGACTCACCGCTCACGCCGCGAACGTGTTCCGCATTCCTGATCGCGGGGTCCTGCGTCCGGGCGCGTTCGCCGACTTGTGCACGTTCGATGCCGACACGGTCGGCGTCGGCAGCGTGGATCGTGTCTTCGACCTGCCGGCGGGAGCGGACCGGTTGCTGGCGCGATCGACGGGCATCGAACACGTCTGGGTCAATGGACAGGCCACCCGCCTCGACGGCAAGGACATCGACGGCGCCCGACCTGGTCGGCTCATTCGGGGAGGCGGCGCATGAGTTCCTACACCGTCATCTCCGCCGACTCGCATGTCCTCGAGCCGCACGATCTCTGGACGACGCGCCTCGCCGGAGGCCCATTCGAGGATCGTGCGCCGCACATGGTCGAGCATGAGTCACACGGCCACCTCTTCATCATCGATGGGCTGAAGCCTTTCCCCATCGGGCTCGCCGGTGCGGCCGGCAAAGCGTCGTCGGAGTTGCGGGCCAGTGGTGACACCGCTGACTCGTTGCGGTCCGGCGGATGGGATCCGGTGGCGCGGCTCGACGACATGGACACCGACGGCGTGGCCGCCGAGGTGCTGTACCCGTCGATCGGCATGACACTCGCGCAATCCAAGGATCGCGACTACCAGCTCGCGTGCATACGCGCGTACAACGACTGGCTGCTCGAGTTCTGTGCAGGGGGCAAGGGCCGGCTCGTCGGTCTGGCGCTCATCCCGACCATCGACCCCGAGGCGGCAGTCGAGGAGATCGAGCGGTGCGCGGCGGCAGGGTTGCGGGGCGCCATGGTGCCGGGCATGCCCGCGGAAGGGCACTATGCCGAGGAGCGATTCGACCCCATGTGGAACGCGTTCGTGGCGGCGGACTGGCCGGTGTCGTTCCACATCCTCACCGGCGGTATGGGCGGCGACCCGATGCTCGGGTCCGGTCTCGGGATGTTGACGGTGATGAGCATCGTGCACGAGGTGCAACAGACCTTCGCGCTGCTCATCTTCGGGAAGGTGTTCGATCGTCATCCGGCGCTGAAGGTCGTGTCCGCCGAACACGATGCCGGATGGGTGGCCCACTACTCGTACCGGCTCGACCAGATGTGGGAGCGCCATCACAACTGGCTCGGCCGGAAGTCGCAAGGACTCGAGCGCCAGCCCAGCGAGTACTTGCGGACGAACACGTACTTCACCTTCCAGAAGGACCCGGTCGCGGTCGAGACCAGAGAGCGCGTCGGGCTTGACCGGATCATGTGGGCCAGCGACTATCCGCACTCCGACTCCACCTGGCCCCACAGCCAGAAGGTCATCGAGCGCGACTTCGCCGGTGTGCCCGACGACGACCTGCGCGCCATCCTCCACGACAACGCCGCCAAGCTCTACAACCTCTAGTCGTTCTGGCGTCATGTACTTCGCATATGCGAAGTGGTTGACGCCAGAATGCCTGATGTGCCGGAGATGCTCGAGGTGGAGGCGTATCGCCGGCTGGCCGAGGGCGCGGTGGGTCGACCGATCGCATCGATCGACGCAGCCGACACATGGTTCCTCAAGGGCGGGATCACGAGCGACGCGGTCCGTGACGCGCTCGTCGGGCGCCGATTCTCGGCGGCTCGACGCGTCGGCAAACTGCTGCTGATGGACCTTGACCTCGGACCCACTGTCGGGCTGCGATTCGGAATGACCGGACGTCTGCTGGTCGACGACGCAATCGGCGTCAACGAACTGCAGTACTCGAGTCACCGCCTCGATACCGGCTGGGACCGCTTTGTGGTGCACTTCGACGACGGCGGCGACATGCGCATCAACGATCCGCGACGGCTCGGCGGTGTGCTGCTCGACCCCGACGAGGCGCACCTGGGCCCCGATGCTGCAGCGATCACCTATCGCGAGCTTGCGGACGCGCTCGACGCGAGCACTGCGCCCCTCAAGGCCCGCCTCATGGACCAGCGGCGAGTGGCCGGCCTCGGCAACCTTCTCACCGACGAGACCTTGTGGCGAGCCGGCCTCGATCCGGCCCGGGCCGCGGGCTCGCTGTCAACAGGGGAGCGCAGGAGGCTGCATCGTCACATCCACTCAACCGTGGCCCAACTGGACGCTCGCGGAGGCTCGCACACCGGCGACCTCCAGCTCGCCAGGGTGCGGGGCGGACGGTGCCCGAAGGATGGAGCCGAGCTCGCGCGCCGCACCGTTGGCGGGCGCACGACGTACTCGTGTCCAGTTCACCAGTCCTGACGAGAGACCAGTACGATCCTGCGGTTCTTGCCCCCGGACCCACGACCTGGAACCCCCTGTGACTGATCGAGTCGACGCCCGACGGACGTTGATCGCAGCGCTCGTGGTTCTGATGATGTCGGTGGTCCTGACATCCGGATGGTCGGCGCAGGCGCAAACCAAGAAGACGACGACCACTACGACGACCGAAGCACCAGTGACGGTTCCGGTGGCACCAGGGGAGACCGCACCGAATGGCGGTCCGTTGCTGGTGCCGGGCGACGTCAGCATCGCGAGTAGCGCTGCCGCGGACTCCACCAACAGCGACAACACCGGCACCGTGGTGGCGCTCGTGATCTCGGGATTGCTGCTGGTCGCCTTGATGCTCGCGTTGCTCACATACTGGTTCTGGCGCAACACCCGTCCGGTGAGCCCCGGCGAACGCGTCAGCGCCGAGGGGTAGGTGGTCTCGTATGGCTGACGAACTCGATGTCGACGCGATGCTGCAACGGTTCCGCGATCGGGCGGCCGCCGTACGCAATCGGCCCTTACCGCCGATCGCTGGCGAGGAGCGCACTGCGTTCATCCGCCAAGCGCAGCTCGACTTCCAGGACTTTGCCATCGTCGGCGACGCCCAATGCGCGGTCGAGGACGGCGTTTTGGTGTTGCGCATCGATCTGCGCCCGTCCTGATGGCTGACTCTCGGCTCGCTCGTGCGATCGCAGCGATCGACGCGGCCAACGCCGACGACCCCGAGACGATCCTCGTGCAGGGGGAGGTCCGGCCCAAAGAGCAGGCCCACGCAGAGATGATGACGGACTGGGTGAGGCGGCTGGACCCCGATGCGAGCGACGCTCAGGTCCTCGCCGCGCGGGCGCACCACCTGAGGCGATGGTCGATCCCCCGATCGTCGTTTCCTGAGGGTCGCGCCGGCTACCTGCGGTGGCGCACGACGCTGAAGAAGCAGCACGCGGAAGAGGTGGGCGACATCCTCGAGCGAGAGGGCTACGAGGCGGATGTCATCGAGCGGGTCCAGCAGATCGTGCGCAAGGACGCGCTCAAGACCGACCCGGTGGTGCAGACCCACGAGGACGCGTTGTGCCTCGTGTTCCTCGAGACCCAACTCCTCGACTTGGCGGAGCAGCTCGGCGACGACAAGACCATCGACGTCATCCGCAAAACCGTTGTCAAGATGAGTGAGCGGGGTATTGAGGCCGCGCTCGGGCTGGAGCTGCCGTCGGTCGCCAGCGACCTTGTTGGTCGTGCGCTGGCGTCCGCGGAAAAGCCATAGTCTCACCCGGCTCTCTCGACCCACAGGAGGCAGCGTCATGAGCGACCAGAACGACCAGAGCGCGCAACCCGCGTCATGGCCGGGCGGCGCGTCGGTGCCGCCGCCCCCCCCCCCCCCCCCCCCCCCCCCCCCCCCCCCCCCCCCC
>JBEEGD010000048.1:0-14545 GCA_041166685.1 Acidimicrobiaceae bacterium
GCCCTCGACCTTTTTTCCGGTCGCGCCGGACGTCGACGTCTCCGGGGGAGGCACGTTGAGTGTGGTGTCGGGCGCGACCTCGAGTACGCCGGGTGTGGCCTCGAGGCGACCGACATTCTCGACCGGGACCGATGCGCTGAAGCCGTTGATGGTCGACAGAATTCGGTCAAGGTGGCCGTTGACCGGTGCCAGCACGCTGTCGGGGCTGGCGCTGACGCCCGGGAGCATGCGGACGATCACTTTGACGGTGACGTTGGTGTCGCCGCGGGCTCGATCCGGGCCGGCGGCCACCAACAGCCCAGCAACGACGCACACCGCGATGACGACAGCCCGACGCCTCGCCCTTGCACCCAAGGACATCCACGCTTGGCTCATGAAATCCCCCTGCCCACTACCCGAGAACCTTTCGCGAGTGTGGCGAGAGGGGTCTTTGCTCACAATGGCCGTCCGGTGTCATTCCACATGACCCGATCGGGCTACGGCCGTTTATGGTCCGCCGGGGCCGAGGTCAGTCGGACGTCAGCTGGCGCAGGATGGTTGCAGTGCCGTAGTAGCCCGCAGCTCCGGTGAAGGTGTCACGGCCGAAGTTTCCGGGAACAATGGGCACCATGTCCGACGAGGTTCGCGACAACACCGAGCGTTCCCGGTACGAACTCGTTGTCGACGGGGCGTTGGTGGGGATTGCCGACTATCACCTGACCGGCGATCACGTGGTGATGCCGCACACCGAGATCGACGCCGACAAGCGGGGCCAGGGCTTCGGTGCAGTACTCGTCAAGGGCGCCCTCGACGACCTGCGGAGCAAGGGACGGACGGTCGTACCGCAGTGCTGGTACGTCGCGGAGTTCATCGACGAGCACCCCGAATACCACGAACTGCTCACCGCCTAGGGAGTTCGGGAGATGGGTTCAGAACGGCGTGATGTCGGCGATGGCGGCCACGACGAGGCCGAGCACCAGCAGGGCGCCAGCGCGCCGGGTGTGAAGGAAGGCGAAGGCGGCAAACCACAGCGGCCAGATCGGGAAGTCGGCCGGTGGCTTGGCGGGCTTCGGCTGCCCGAGCGCGCGCCACGCCTGCACTGCGGCAGGTAGCGCGGCGACCGCGAGCAGCGACGGCCACGGCAACGTACCAACCGCGACGTCAACCACAACTGCGACGTAGAACGCCGCCATCAAGAGTTGCGTTGCCCGCCGGGCGTGAACCTCGCCGAGGATCACGGGCAGCGTGCGGATACCTTCGGCCTCGTCCCACGGCAGCTTGTCCACGTGCTTGCCCATCAGCACCGCAGTGCACAACAGGCCGTAGGGGAGCGACGCCGCAATGACTTGCCACGGCAAGTGGCCCACGGCGGAGTAGTAGGTGCCGCCGACCATCAACGGGCCCCACACGACGAGCACGTCGGGCTCGCCCAGCCCACGCTTCTTCAACCGCAATGGTGGCGCGGTGTACGCCGCCGACAACAGGAACCCTGACACCGCGAACGCGATCACCGGCCACCCGCGCGCCGCGGTCAACACGACGAGGATGATGAGGTCGGCCGCGTTCACGACGAGCGACGCCGCCGCCAATCCCTTGCGACTGATCATCCCCGAGAGCACGGGATGCGGCGCGTACAGGCCCCGCGGATATTCCTCGGTATCCAAACCGACTTCGAGGTCGAACAAGTCGTTCATCAAGTTGTTGGCCGCGTGAGCCAGCACGATGCCGAGCAACGCCAGCAGGTACCAACCCCACTCGAACCCCGGCTGGTGCAGCGCGAGCAATCCCGCGATCGCGCCGGCGGTGATCGTCATCGGAAGTACGGCGGCGCGGGTCAGCACCAGCCACTTCGAAACGACATCGACCTTTCCCTCGGGCGGGTTCGTCGTGCGGAGCACATAGCGCCAGCGGGCGAGGAGCCCCAGCTCCTGAGTCGGACGGCGTGCGACGTCAACCATGGCGCGATCCTATTTCGAGGCGAACTCCCGAACCCGAGCCGCGAACCGATCCGGCTCGACGAGATGCAGGTAGTGGCCATCGCCGTCCCACAATTCAACGGTCGCGTGTGGAACCAGCGACCTGAGCCACTCCGCGTAGCCGGCGCCCGGGTCGGAACCGTGGATCGCGAGATAAGGAACTTGCACGGCTGGAAGCACGGACTCCACCAGCGCATCGAGATCCGCGGGCGATGAGTCGAGCACTTGCTCCCAAACTCCGAGCACAACGTCCTGGCGCGCGTCGCGGTGCTTCCGTGACGCGTACTCGAGGTCCGGCCCCGCGAGCGGTTCGATTCCGAGCGAGCGAATGATCGCATCGACGGCATCAGCGAAGCCCGGACCTCGCAGTTCGTCGGCCAACGTCTGCAGCGCGACCGCGAACTCGCCGATGCGAAGCGACTGGTCGACGTTGACGACTGCCTTCGTGGGGGCTTGGGCCGCGTAGACCGTGACGACGAAGGCGCCCAGGCTGTGCCCGATCAGCAGCGGCGGCTCGTCGATTCGTGCCTCGCGGACGACCTCGGCAACGTCCTCGGCCATGGCCAACGCGGAATAGTCCTGCGCATCCGACGACTCACCGTGGCCCCGCAGGTCGAGACGCACGCAGCGGAAGCCGTCGAACAACGGCACCACGCGATCCCAGCCGCGACGGTCTTCGGTGATGCCATGCACGAACACGACCGGAGGCCCAGCCCCTGACTCTTCCCAGGCGATCATCCCGGCAGTCTTGCCTCACCCGAGCAGGTCGGCGAGCTCCTCGCGCAGATCCAAGAACCGCGGATCGCGCTTCAGGTGCGGGCCGCGACTCTGACCGAACGGGATGTCGATGACTTCGGCGACTCGGCCAGACCGCGGTGCGAGGACGTAGACCCGCGACGACAAGTAGATGGCTTCCTCCACATCGTGGGTGACCATGAGGATGGTGGCGCGGGTGCGGCGCCACACGGTGAGCAAGAAGTCCTGGAGATGCCGCTTGGTCTGCGCGTCGAGCGCGCCGAACGGTTCGTCGAGGAGCAGCACGTCGGGCTCGGGCGCGAGGGCTCGGGCGATCGCGACTCGCTGGCGCATTCCGCCGGACAGCTCGCGAGGCAGCGCGCCGGCAAACTCGGTGAGGCCCATGATGCCGAGAAGCTCCTCGACTCGTTCGCGCCGTCGCGCCTTGGGCCAGTGCGCGACCTCGAGCCCGAACTCGATGTTCCGCGCCACGGTCAACCAGGGATAGAGCGAGTACGCCTGAAACACCATGCCCCGATCGGCGCCCGGGCCGATCACCCGGTCACCGTCGAGGCGGACCTCTCCGCTCGTCGCGGTGTCGAGCCCGCCGATGATCGAGAGCAATGTCGACTTGCCGCAACCCGACACCCCGACGAGGCACACCAACTCGCCATCGTCGACATGCAGATCCACGCCGTCGAGCGCAACGGTCTGTTGGCGCCGACTCGTGAACACCCTCGACACGTTGTCGACGACGAGCTTTGGTGTCGCCTTGGACAGAGCCGCCGTCATGGTCGCGCCCACGGAGCGGAGCGATTGCGCAGCCAGCGGAGGAACAAATCGCTGAAGAGCCCGATGATTCCGAACACGATGAGCAACGCGAACATCGTGTCGACAGCTCGGAAGCGTTGGGCTCGCACGATTTGGAACGCGAGACCCTCATTGGCGGCCAGCAGTTCCGCCACGACGAGCATCAACCACGCCGCTGCGAGGTTGACGCGTGCCGCGTCGATGATGCCTGGCAATGAGTGGCGCAGGATCACGCGGCGCAACACGGTCGCGCGTCCGGCTCCGAGGGTGTACGCCGCGTTCACGAGTTCGCGCGGAACCGAGCGAGCGACGTCAGCCATCATCAGAATGTTGAAGAACACTGTCCCTACGACGATCAGCCAGATCTTCGGGCTCTCACCGATGCCAAGCCACAGCAGGAAGACCGGCGTGAGCGCGCTGGCGGGGATGTAGCGCAAAAAGCCGATGGGCGCTTCGAAGAACGATTCGACGGAAGAAAACGAGCCAATCGAAACGCCCACCACAATGCCCAGCGTTACCGAGATGCCGTACCCGACCAGGATCCGATGCGTCGACGCCCACAGGTCGGAGCGCAGAACGCCAGTCGACCAGAGCCTCACCAGCGCGCTCCATGTAGCCGCCGGCGTTGGAAGGAGCGCGCTGCCGTCTTGCACTCTCGATGCCGCCACGGCCCACACGGCCACGATGGTGAGTACGCCGAGCGCGCCGAGCGGATAGCGCCACCGCACATCGAGTGTCGATCCGATGCGGAGCAGCGCCGACTGCCGACGGCCACGCGTCCCCGCTGAGCGAACTCCTGGCGGCGGCGTCTCGGTTGTCGGAGGCGTCACCTCAACAGGAGCGGCGACGTCGGTCAAGGATGCTGCTGTGAATAGGTCGTCGTGAACTGCGGCAAGAAGAGGCCGTCGAGGCTGGCTTCCTTCTGTGCGAGACCCGACGACACGAGGAAGGGATTGATTCGCCGGGCCATCTCGGGCAGCGACGTCGGATCCCCGGGTCTGTCGGCAAAGGCATTCACCGCTTGGTTGGGTGTGAACAGCGTCGTGCCCTTCTCGAGTGACTTGTAGTCGTCGGCCGAGAGGGCTGCCTTGTCCGCCATGATCTTCACGGATTCGTCGGGGTAGGCCTTGATGTAATCGAGCGTCGCGTACCAAGCGTTGACGAGCTTCTGCATCACCGCGGAATTGCCCGCCGCGCTCTCGGTCGCGACCAGGTGATCGGGGATGACGCCGGGGAACTCCGCCGAGCTGAACAAGGCGTGCGATCCGGGCCGCTTGAGCGCTTGCAACGTGAACGGGGCGAACACGGCCGCGCAGTCGAACTGCCCGCCCTGGAACGCTGCCGCGGCGGCGTCGGTCTTCACGCCCTGAAACTTGATGTCCTGCTCCGTCAGCCCCGCCTTCGCGAGCCCTTGCAAGAGCAGGAAATGGTCGACCACGCCTGCTTCGGCGGCCACGGTCTTGCCCTTGATGTCGTTGACGGAGGCGATCGACTTGTCGCAGATGACCTGATCGTTCCCCGTCGAGTTGTCGTTCACGACGACGACCTTCTGTTTCGCCCCCGACGCCACGGCGAAGATCGTGTCGTTCAGTGTTTGGGCGTTCACGTCCACCTGTCCGGCGACCAGAGCGTCGAGCGACGACGTGTAGTCGACGAAGTACTTGAGGTCGACATCCAGCCCGGCAGCAGTGAAGAGGCCTTTGGCGTTGGCCACCTCGAGTGGGAACCAGCCCGGCCACGCGCTGTACCCGATCGTCAGCTTGTCCCGCCCCGCGCTCGGTGCACCGGAGGAACTCGCCGCCGCGGGAGTGGAGGCGCTCTTCTTGTCGCTCCCGCAGGCCGCCAGCAATGCAACGACGAGTAGGACGGCGACGGCACCGGAGCGGACTCGGGACACTTGGGCTCCTCGAAGGAAGAACGGTGACCGCTTGCGCGGCCCGAACAGTTCGCAAGGTATGAGTCGTTTGTTTCGTGAACGTTTCTGGTTCACGAATCAGGCGTAACCATTTCGATGGAGCTTCGAAATCGACGATCACGCGCCGAGTCGATCGACCTCCTTCAGGATGTTCGACAGCGAAACACCCTCCGCCAGGAGACCCGCGACTGTCAGTTCCGCGACAGATCGAGCGACATGACCGGCCCGACGCCGAGTGCCGAGCCGGAACCAGTTCTGCACGCCCTCGTCGTTCGACATGATCGTGACCGCCACGAGAGCCTCGTCAACCGAGCGCAGTTCGCCCGTCGCACTTCCGGTCCGCAGGAGTGCAGCGAGTTTGCGCTCGAGACGCGCCCTTTCCTTCCAGTAATCGTCAAAACGGACCTTGTCCCGCGCGGCGATGCGATGCACTTCGTTGATGTCGAACGGGAGCGCGCACAGTGCTTCGACATCGCCCTTCACGAATCGAAAGAGCTTCGACGCGATCGAGCCTTCCGCTTTCGTGATTCTTTCGATCAGATCGAGCGGTACGACGTTCGCACGGGCGACGAGGGCCGCCACGATCTCGTCGCGGCTACGGAAGTAGTAGTACAGGGATGACGCACCCAGCCCGGCTTCGGTGGCGATGCGCGACATGGTCGTTCCGCCCACGCCGAGCTCACCGAACAGCTCGCTCGCCGCTCTGAGGACCTCGTCGGTGGGGTCGCCCACCGCCGTGCGGCCATCACGTCGCGGCCGTCCCACGTGACGGCGCGCTTCGTTTCCAGTCGGTGAACTCATGCGGTCCGATCTTGCCAACCACGCCATTGAACCAGGACACTGCGGGGGATTTCGACGATCCATCGAAAATAGTCACGGAGACTCGCATGCCCGAAGCGGAGACGGAACCCGTCACCTCGACCCTCGACGGCGCGCGCGAGCATGCTCGGAGTCAGGGCGACCGCGTGTCGGTGACGGGAAGGTCGATCCCGAGCAGCTCGGCCACGGACCTACCGTCAGGCGTGGAGCCCGCCACCGTCGTATGGGACGAGATGCTCGAGATCGGTGCCTATGCCTCGAGCCGTCTGCGCCGCGGAACGGTTGCCCGCATCACCGACCTCGAAGGTGATGGCTGCGTGCAGCTCCTCGTGTACAACGCGGCCGCGCCGAACGAACGGCTGAACGTGGCCGACACCGTCAAGGTGCAGTGGCAGGCGTACTTGGACGAGGGTGCGTTGCTGCTCTCCGACATGGGCCGTGTGTTGATGACGATCGTCGCCGACACCAGCGCTCGCCACGACTGCTTGTGTGGCTGCTCGAATCGGCTCACCAACGAGGTACGGTTCGGCGCTGGCGGAGTCGCGTCCACGACACCGAACGCACGCGACCTCCTCGCGCTGTCTGGCGCCAAGAACGGGCTCACGCGGGCAGACATCGGCCCGAACATCAATCTCTTCAAGGGCGTTCGAGCAGAGGACGGCGGGAGCCTCAGGTTCGACGGCGAGAGCGGACTCGCGACCTTCGTCGAGTTGCGAGCGGAGATGGACGTCATCGTCCTCCTCACCAACACGCCGCACCCGCTCGATCCCCGCACCGAATATGCCGGGACGCCTGTCCGTGTCACGGCCTGGCGAGGTTCACCGACGACCGACGCTGATCGTTTCCGAACGAGCACTCCCGAGCGACTGCGCGCGTTCCAGAACACGGAGGAGTTCCTGGCGGTTACCGGCGAATGACGACGGTCGTCCACGACGAGGTGCTCGCGGCGCAGAATCCGTGGGCCGGCCTGGTCTCGCGAGGCCACACGTTGCGTATCACCGACCTCGGCGGCAATCAGGCCGTCGACTGCATCCTGTACGACGCGCACGACCACACGCATCGCTACTCCGCGCCCGACACCATCACCGCGCAGCAGAACGTGTTTCTCGTCGCCGGCACGCGGCTTCTGTCCAACGAGGGCCAGGCAATGATGACGATCACCGCCACGACGTGCGCGTATCACGACACCATCGGGGGCGCGTGCAGTCGTGAGTCGAACACGCTTCGTTACGGGCATCACACCGCTCATCAGCACGCCTGCGTCGACAACTTCCTCGACGCCGGCATGCGCCACGGGCTCACCAAGCGCGATCTCGTGTCGAACATCAATTGGTTCATGAACGTGCCGATCGGCGGCGACGGAACCCTCGGGATCGTCGATGGCATCTCGGCTCCCGGTCTCAGCGTCGACCTCCGCGCCGAAATGGACGTGCTCGTCCTCATTTCGAACTGCCCACAGATCAACAACCCCTGCAACGGGTTCGACCCGACGCCGGTGCAGCTCCAGGTGTGGGACGGCGCACCCCCGTGATCGAGGACGGCGCGGCGGTCTTGGTGCTCGACGGTGGCGTGTTCACCACTGTCCAGGACGTGCCCGGCCGCATCGGCTACTGGCATGTCGGCGTACCTCCGAACGGGCCGATGGACGATCTCTCACACCGGCTGGTCAACCGCGTCCTCGGCAATTCGTCGTCGGCAGCCGCGCTCGAGTTGACCGGCCGCGGGCCCACGCTGCGCTTTGATTACGAATCGACGATCGCGATCGGCGGCACCGACATGCCGCTCACGGTTGACGGTGTTGCGCAGCCGCGCTGGACGCCGGTTGTCGTTCCCGCTGGTGCTGTGGTCGAGATCGGGCGCACCGAGGGCCCTGGGCTGCGCGCCACCCTCGGCGTGCGCGGCGGGCTCGATGTGCCGAAGTTTCTCGGAAGCCGCTCGACGTTCGTCCTCGGCGGCTTCGGCGGTCATCACGGCCGGCCGCTCGAGGCGGGGGACCGACTCGGCATCGGGGAGGAGTGCACCGGTCCCGTGGGCGATCTCGCGCCGGGTGTCGCTCCGGTGTTGCGTTCGGACTGGGAGATCGGCGTGCTCATCGGCCCCCATGCCGAGCCGGACTTCCTCGCGCCCGGAGGACTCGACGTGCTGCTGCGCGCCTCGTGGGAGGTGCACTTCAATTCCGCGCGGACGGGCGTGCGGCTCGTAGGGCCGAGCCCGCAGTGGGCTCGGCTCGACGGTGGCGAAGCCGGCCTGCATCCCTCGAACATCCACGACACGGGCTATGCCTTCGGCGCGGTCGACCTCACCGGCGACATGCCGATCATCCTCGGGCCCGACGGGCCCAGCTTGGGGGGCTTCGTGTGTCCGCTCACGGTCGCTACCGCGGAACGGTGGAAGGTCGGTCAGCTCGGCCCCGGTGATCGCGTCCGCTTCGTGCCGTGGTCCCCGCTCACGGCGGCGCGTACCTCGGACGCTCGAGGCGCCTGGCTCGACCGCGCAACCGACCGCATCGAACCGGTGGCTCGTCCTGAGTGGAACGAGCCCGGCTCTGGAACCGTCATCGGCGATCGCACCGGAGTACTCGGACACCGCGCACCGATCGCCGACGAAGCCGCCGTGACGTTTCGCCAAGCCGGCGACCGCTTTCTTCTCGTCGAGTACGGCGACATGACGCTCGATCTCGAGCTGCGATTGCGGGTGCAAGCGCTGGCCGCGTGGGTCGACGTCAATCTGCCACGCGGAGTTGTCGACGCAACCGCCGGTGTGCGCTCGCTCCTCGTCCAGGTCGACGGGCACGAGCTCACGGTGGCAGGCGCGATGGATGCAGTGCGCTCCGCGCAAGATGAATTGATCGACATCGCCGACGAACCCTTCGAGTCACGCGTTGTGCGCCTCCCACTGTCGTGGGACGATCCCGCGACCCACGAGGCCATCGAGCGCTACATGTTCGGAGTGCGGGCGGACGCGCCCTGGTGCCCTTGGAACATCGAGTTCATCCGGCGGATCAACGGCTTGGCCAGCGTCGATGACGTGCGCCGGATCGTTTTCGACGCGTCCTACCTCGTGCTCGGCCTCGGCGACGTGTACCTCGGCGCGCCCGTGGCGACGCCGCTCGACCCATGTCACCGCCTCGTCACCACCAAGTACAACCCGGCGCGGACGTGGACTCCGGAGAACGCCGTCGGGATCGGCGGTGCTTACCTTTGTATCTACGGGATGGAAGGGCCCGGCGGCTACCAGTTCGTCGGGCGCACCGTGCAAGTGTGGAACGGGCTGTGCCGCGGTCCGCATTTCACGGAACCGTGGCTGCTGCGCACGTTCGATCAGTTGCGCTGGTTCCCCGTCACCGCGGATGAGTTGCTCGAGTTGCGAGCGGCGCAGTCTCGCGGCGCGCTCGCACTCGACATCGAGCGGACAACGTTCCGGCTGTCCGATCATCGACGATCGCTGTCCCAACGGTCCGACGAGATCGATCGGTTCCAGACAACGCAGCGAGCCGCGTTCGCCGCTGAGCGGGCGGCGTGGACGGATGCCGGCGAGTTCGCGCGCACCAGTGGTTGAGCGACCCCGGGACTCGGTGGCGCAGAGCTACGAGCGAATCGAGCGCGACGGCGAGGCGGGCATCTTCATCGAGTTGATTGATCGGAACCGAGCGCTTGTCGCCGCTCAGCGCGTCGAAGAGGTTCTCGACGACGGAGCAGAGTTGCCGCTGGCCGGCCGCACTGTGGCGGTGAAAGGC
Organism: Acidimicrobiaceae bacterium; assembly: GCA_041166685.1. Taxonomy (GTDB): domain Bacteria; phylum Actinomycetota; class Acidimicrobiia; order Acidimicrobiales; family JACDCH01; genus DASUCS01. The sequence continues at coordinate 9,971 of JBEEGD010000048.1, forward strand.
AACATTGACGTCGCCGGCCACCGCACGACCGCGGGCTGCCCGACCTACGGCGTCGTGGCCACCGAGAGCGCTCCAGCTGTGCGCGCCCTCGAGCACGCCGGTGCGGTGGTCGTCGGCATCACCAACCTTGACCAGTTCGCAACGGGATTGGTCGGCACGCGTTCGCCCTACGGGATCTGTCCCAACGCCCATTGGCCTGGCCTGGTGTCTGGCGGCTCGAGCTCGGGCTCTGCCGTGGCTGTCGCGCGAGGGCTCGTCGATCTCGGGCTCGGCACTGACACCGCAGGTTCGGGGCGAGTTCCCGCGGCGGCAAACGGCATCGTCGGGTTCAAACCCACACGAGGATGGATCAGCACAAGGGGAGTGGTGCCGGCGTGTCGGTCACTCGATTGCCTGTCGATCTTCGCGACAGCAGTCGATGACGCGGATCTCGCCATTCGCCAGATGGCGGGCACCGACCCGACTCATGCATGGAGCCGGACGTCGCCGAGCGCAACACCGCAGCCCAAGCAACGCCTCCGCATCGGCGGACTCGACGAGGACTTCGACCTCGACCCATTCCTCGCCGCCGGTCGCTTGTTGTACGGCGGCGCGTTCGTGGCCGAACGCTATGAAGCCGTTGGATCGTTCATCGAAGCCCATCGCGCCGACGTTGACGACGTCGTGGCCGAGATCATCCTTGCCGCGAAACAGATTCCGGCTTGGCGACTGGCGCGTGATCGAACTGAGCTCGAACGCCTTCGGCGCTCGACCGACGCGACATGGAATGCCGTCGATCTGATCGCCGTACCCACGGTGCCGCGCGTTCCAACTGTCGCGGAGGTGCTCGCCGAGCCCATCCACCGCAACAACGAGCTTGGCACGTACACGGCCTTCGTCAACCTTCTCGATCTCTGCGCGTTGACGGTGCCGACCGGCCCCGTCCCACCCGATCGTCCTCCCAACAGCATCACGCTCATCGGGCCGGCGTGGTCCGAAGCGCTGCTCGTTACGGCGGCGTCGCGGTTGCAGCGAGATACGCCCGCCACCCTCCGAATGAGCTGATGTCGATCGCGCCGTCGATCGCCATCGGTTCGCACAAGAACCCCGCCACGTTGCGGCCATCAGCGAGCATCACTCGGCCGATGACGAGCGGCGCGGGGATGGCGTCGACGAAGGTCGCGAACGCCGCTGGCTCGAGCGCCCAGACCTCCACCTCCATCGCCCGCCCGCTCGGATCCTGCGTCTCGACACGTACCAGTCCTGGCTTCGGTGGTTGAGTGTCCAACGCGAACATGCGGTAGTAGGGGGCCGTTGCCGTTCGCTCGGTGAGCTGTCCGCCGCGGCCGGTCAGCTGGTGATTGAGCGGTTGACCGTCGAGATGCGCGCCTACGACGGCAATGAGCACACGTTCAGCCACGGGCTGCCACTTTGACACCATTTCGTCACGTCGTTGGAGCGCGGTCTTCACATCGAATTGAGAGAGTCACGCCCATGTGGCATAGGCGGCGCGGAGAGAAGGCCTCATCGGACCGGGCGGGCAAGAGCGATCCGCTCTCGACGGTCATCTGGGAAGAGGGGCATCTCACCGGCAGTGCGGTGAAGCCGCCCGTGATCAACGCTCCTCGAGCGAGCGATCTCGCCGCCAGCGACGCCTGAGGCTCTATCCGGGCAGCAGCCTCAGCGCTGGCTCAACGCGGTCCATCCGGTTCGGACAAAGCGTGAGGGGCGGCCGAAAAGGTACGTCTTTCAGCGTTTTTCCCAGACCGGTCAGTGCTAGTCCGACCGTGCACCGCGAATGACACCGATGGGCTATCCAGCTTTTTTTGCAACTCTCCGAAACCGTCTGTGAGAACGCCACACACCGTGGCAATTCCTGACGCAATGAGGAGAGAGCAACATGAAGGTGTTCGGCAGTACGTCGAAGAAGGTGCTGTTGTCGTTTGGCGCCCTCGGTGTCGCCGCCGGCATCGCCAGCTTGGGCACGTTCGCTACGTTCACGTCGACAACGTCGGCGTCGCAAACCGTGGCATCGGGCACGGTCACAATCGCATTGGGCTCGACCGGTGCCGCGACCAACCGTTTGACCGTCAATGCATCGAACCTGGTTCCGGGTGACACGGTGCAGCGTGCGTTCGACCTGTCCAACACGGGCTCTGAGAACCTCGCGTCGATCGCGTTGACCACGACCGCGTCTCCGACGTCGTTGCTCGACTCGGATGCCACAAGCGGTTTGCAGATGGTGATCGACAAGTGCGCGCTTCCATGGGTCGAGACCGGGGTGTCTCCGGCATTCACCTACACCTGCGTGCCCGGTGCCTCCAGCGTGATCGCCTCTCGCGGCGTCATCGGCTCTGGTCTCACGATGGCCGGCCTCGGAGCGCTCACGAGCGGTGGTTCCGATCACCTTCGCGTGACGCTCACGCTTCCGTCAGCGACGAACAACACGTTCCAAGGTCTGACCTCGACGATCAGCTACAGCTTCCTCGGCACGCAGCGCGCCGGAACCAACCAGTAGTAGAGCGAACTCCGACCACGATGACCACGCAAACGACGTTCACCGCGTTGGCTGCGGGGCTCGTGGTCGGAGTTCTGGTTGCGCATGCAATCGTCGCATCGTGGGGGACCATCCGGCTCGCAGGACGAATCGTCCTGCGAGCCGCCCTCGCGTTCGCGGTCCTGTTCCTACTGGCCGTCGGGATTGGTCCGTTGACCGGCAAGTACCGAACCGTCACCGTCCTCAGCGGAAGCATGCAGCCGGCGATGCCACCGGGTTCGATGGCCATCCTCATCCCGGTTGATCCTTCGTCGATCCAGGTGGGCGACGTTCTGACGTACGAGGCTCCCGTTTCCGGCCACCCGGTTGTCACACACCGCGTCATCGAGGTCTTGGAACACGGCGACCATCCCGTGATCCGAACGAAGGGTGATGCCAACGTCGCGCCGGATCAATGGACAGCACGCATCTCGAGCGCGCCCGCGTGGCGACGGGTCGCGGTCGTCCCCGCAGCGGGAACGTTGGTCCATTCGTTGCGGTCGCCGCTCGTCCATCAGGCGACGGTGTACGTCGTCCCCGTGTTGCTGCTCATGATCTGGCTCGTCGGCATCTGGTCGCGAGAGAGCGAGCCGAAACCAGTCGCCGGCGTTGGCGCGTCATGACACGGTGCCTGCTGCGTGGTGGCGCGATCGTGGTCGCCGTCGTGCTCCTGACCGCTTCGGCGGCCATGGCCGCGTTCAACTCGAATCAGTCCGCCGCCGCGACGTATGGGACAGCCACACTCGCTGCGCCGACCAACCTTGCCGTGGCCACCGGGCCGTGCACGGTGGCCGTTCACCCGTCGGTCAACCTGACATGGACGGCGACGCCGTCGACCTGGGCCACCGGGTACGAGGTGCTGCGCTCGCTGCTCTCCGGAGGCCCCTATCTGTCGGTGGCCCTCGTCAGTGGCGTCAACACCACGACCTACAACGACAGCACGGTTCTCTTCTCCACCGTCTACCGCTACGTCGTCCGAGCGACAAAGTCCAGCTGGCGGAGCGCGCTCTCGAACGAAGCAGGCATCACCACGCTGTCCCCGCTCTGCACCTGACGTCGCAAAACCGAGCACGTGCTGGTGGGCGAAGTCGATCAGCAGCCCCCGGGTCCCTCCGCGTTTCTTCTTCCCGGAGCGGCGGTAGAAAGGCGACATGCAGATCGGCGTGGTGTTCCCCCAGACCGAGATCGGCTCAGCGGTCGCGGGCGTGCGCGCCTACGGGCTGCGGGTCGAGGAGCTTGGCTACGCGCACCTGCTCGCGTACGACCACGTGCTCGGCGCCGATCCCGAGGTGCACAGCCCATGGCACGGTCCGTACGACGTGCACACGACATTTCACGAACCGTTCGTGCTGTTCGGTTACTTCGCCGCACTCACATCGCTCGAGTTGGTGACCGGCATCATCATCCTCCCGCAGCGCCAGACGGCGCTCGTCGCCAAGCAGGCGGCGGAGGTCGATCTGCTCACCACCGGCAAGTTCCGGCTGGGCGTCGGCCTCGGTTGGAACGCGGTCGAATACGAAGCGCTCGGCAAGGACTTCACGAACCGAGGAGTACGCATGGACGAGCAGATCGCTCTCCTACGCCGTCTGTGGAGCGAGGCCGCCGTGACGTACGACGGCGCCTTCGAGCGCGTCACTGCCGCGGGCATCGCGCCCCTGCCAGTCCAGCGGCCGATTCCGATCTGGATCGGCGCGCAGTCGAAGCGGGCCTACGAGCGTGTTGGTCGACTGGCCGACGGTTGGTTCCCGCAGGTGCCACCGGGCCCGAAACTCGATGAGGCCCGAGCGATCGTCGAGCAGGCCGCGCGTGACGCGGGACGGGATCCCTCCACCCTCGGGATGGAAGGGCGCGTCAGCTGGACCGATGCCGGAGTGCAGAAGGTCGTCGACCAAGTTGGCAGGTGGCGCGACGCGGGCGCGACTCACGTGGCGATCAACACGATGAGCGCTGGTCTCGGCTCGGTCGACGACCACCTCGAGGTGCTGGCGACAACCGCGCGGGCGCTCGACCTTGCGAGTTGACACCACGGTGACGCGCGAGAGGGGCGGCGGACCCGATGG
>JBEEGD010000049.1:0-8516 GCA_041166685.1 Acidimicrobiaceae bacterium
GCATTGCCCGGCTGCACTGGGCGTGCACGCTGTGGGAGCTCGATCAGCCCCGCATCGAGGCCATCGCGGCCGACGCCGATCCTGCTTTCCACCGTCGCTGGAGGGCTCGGTCAGTCATCGCCCGCAGACTGCGTCGGGGGGATCCGGCGGCGGTGGCGTCACTCGTGGTGACGCACACGACAGAAGCTGTCGCGGTGCGAGCGCAGAGGTGACTAGGAGGCGCGGGACTGGGCTTCATCGAAGAGTTTCTGTAGCTCGGCGCGCAGTTGATCGGTGAGCTCCTTCACGGCCCGGCGTGACGTACCGCCGTTGTCGCGCGGCGCGGGTGGGTCGAGCGGCTCCCCGACGACGATCACGATCTTCGACGGTCGGATGAACTTGGATCCCTTGGGCATGGCTGCTTCGGAGCCGCCGATTCCCACCGGCACAATCGGCACCTGCGTCTTCGCGGCCACATAGACCGTGCCGTCGAAGAGCTCCTCGACGACCGGACCGGATTGACGTGTGCCCTCCGGGAACATCACGAGCGGCTCCCCCGCGTCGATCACCGCGATCGAGGAGCGCAGGGCCTCGCGGTCGACCGCTCCACGATGAACAGGGAATGCGCCGAGCGCGTTCCAGAACGGCACCAGCAGCTTGTACTTCCAGATCGATGCCTTGCCCATGTAGCGCATGCGTCGAGGGGTCACGAGGGACACCAGCGCGAAGTCGATGTTCGACCGGTGGACGGGTGCCAGAACGAACGCGCCATGGCGCGGGATGTTCTCGCGGCCGACGATCTCGATGCGCCCGAAGAGCTTGGCGACGCCGAGGATCAGGACGCGCAAGAAGCGATAGAGGGCGAGCTCCCACCGCTTCGGGGGGTCAGTGGCCGCCATCGAGCCTCTTGACCAGCTCATCCACGACCTCGTCAACGGTGCGGTCGGTCGTGTCCACATGAATGGCGTCGGTCGCAGCTGCGAGCGGGCTGTTCTCGCGACCTTCGTCGAGGGCATCGCGTCGCGCCAGGTCGGCGGCGACGGTCTCGTAGTCGAGTTCGGTCACTTCCTGCGCCCGACGTTGCGCCCGGGCGTCCGCAGAAGCGGTGAGATACACCTTGAGCTCCGCGTCGGGGAACACCACTGTGCCGATGTCGCGACCTTCGATGACGCCACCGCCGTGCTCGGTGGCCCAGTCGCGCTGCCGGCGCCTCAGCTCCGCCCGCACGTCGGCGTTGGCGGCGACGATGCTGACCGCCCTCGTGACCTCGGGGCCGCGAATCTCGACGGTGGCATCGACACCGTCGACGATCACGACGTCGAGGCTGAGCTCGAGGGTCAAGTCGCGGGCAACTGCGGCCACCTTCTCCTCATCGTCGGGATCGAGACAGCGCCGCAATGTCGCGAAGGCAACGGCGCGGTACATCGCGCCAGTGTCGAGGTACGCGAGCCCCAATCGCTCGGCCAACCGGCGAGCCACCGTCGACTTCCCCGAACCCGCTGGTCCGTCGATGGCGATCACGCGCATAGCGGCGCAGGCTAGCGAACTAGCGAAGCTGCTCCAGGGCCTCGAAGTAGCCGGGAAACGTCTTGGCCACAACGCCCGGGTCCTCGATCTCGATGTCCGGAATGAGTAAGCCGATCAGCGAGAAGGCCATGGCCATGCGATGGTCGTCGTACGTGCGAATGCGAGCGGGACGCGGCTGACTGGGTGTGATCGTGAGCCCGTCGTCGTGCTCGAAGGCTTCGACCCCGCAGCGTCGCAACTCAGTGATGAGGTCCCGGATGCGATCGCTTTCCTTTTTGCGGATGAAGCCGACGCCTGTGATCGTCGTGGCGGTGTCGGCGAACGCCGCGACCACCGCAAGCGTCGGAACCATGTCCGAGAAGTCGCGCAGGTCGACACCGACGCCGTGCAGTGTCCCTGTCCCGCTCACTGTCGTGCGATGAAGCTCGCGCTCAACGGTGGCGCCCATCGACTCCAGGACATCCACGAATCGCAGATCGCCCTGCACCGACGACGGGCCGAGGCCCTCGACCGTCACGCGGCCTCCGCACAGTGCCGCGGCTGCGAAGAAGTACGACGCTGCCGACGCGTCGGGTTCGACGGCGAAGGTGCTCGGCTCTGCGAACGCGCGCATGACTGTCCGAGTCATCTCGACGTACGGCGTCGACACGAGTGCGGTGGTGACATCGACCTCGAAACCGGCCAGCAGCAGGCCGGACACGAACTGGCTCGACACATCGCCGGACACCGAGACCCGGCTACCCGGCATCGCGCCGCCGTGGATGACGACCGGAAGGCATCCCGGGTCTCCGAGCTCCTCGATCTCCGCACCGACCGAGCGGAGAGCATCGAAGGTCGGCGCCATCGGCCGGCGCCGCATCGGCGGGGCGGCGTCGATCTCGTACCGGCCGCGGCCTACTGCCGCGAGCGGGACGATGAAGCGGGCGGTTGTGCCCGACAACCGCACATCGAGGCGCGCCTCCTCGGCGGGGATGACGCCGCCCTGGCCGTACACCGTGATGCGGTCACGCTTGACGTCGACACCGATGCCCAGCGCGCGCAAACAGTCGACCATCGCCTCGGTGTCGTCCGCCCAGAGCGCCCCCTCGATCACGCTCGTGCCGTCGGCGAGCGCGGCGCACACCAGCGCACGGTTGGTGATGCTCTTGGAGCCGGGCACGGAAACGGTCGCCACCGGCGGTCGAGCCAGCGGCTCGACACGTAGCACCTCCGTCATTCGAGCGCGCGCACGGCCGGACGGTACCCACGGGCCACGAGCCCACCGTGGAACCGCTCGGCGCGGTCGGTGGGTACGAGCAGGATGAGCACCCCGCGATCGCCCTCGCTCGAGTGCGCGATCTCGAGGTCGGCGATGCTCACGTCGAGTTCAGCCGCCAGGGTGGTCACGTCGGCCAGAACTCCGGCGCGGTCGGGCACCGGCAGCCGTATCTCGGACAGTTCTTCGGGGTGAGCCACGCGCGCCGGCAGATTGCGGCGAGCCACCTGGGCGCGTTCGAGCACGTTCAACAATCCGTGTCGATCGGCCTTCTCGACGATGTCGCGCATGTCGGCCAGCCCGGCGATCAGGCGATCGAGACTGTCGACGATGGCGATGCGGTTCTCGGCGCAGATGTCGGGCCAGATCCCGGGGTGGCCCGCGGCGATGCGCGTCATGTCGCGAAAGCCCCCGGCTGCGAGCCGCAGCAACGCTCGATGTTCTTCGGCGCGCTCGTCGGCCAAGTGCATCAGCGTCGCCGCGGTGAGGTGCGGCACGTGCGACACGACGGCAACCAGCGCGTCGTGCCGCTCTGGCGAGAGCGCAACCACATCGGCACCGAACGATGTAACCGTCGACCGAATGGCCGCAAACGCGTCGTCGTTAGTGGTGGCCGTCGGTGTCAGCACCCACACGGCACCTTCGAACACATTGGCATCGGCGCCCTCGAGACCGTCTTGCTCCGACCCCGCCATCGGGTGGCCGCCGACAAACCTCGCGTCGTCGACGGCATCGAGCACCGATGCCTTCACGCTGCCGACGTCAGTGACAAAGCCGCTGGTGGCGTCCAACGCCTCACGGACGGCCGCCGGAATCGACTGCACCGGCACTGCCACGAACGTGATCGATGCCGAAGGATCGATGCCGACTGCGTCGAGGGCGCCGAGCAACCGGGCCCGATCGGCACGCGCGGCGTCGGCGTCAGTCCCGGTGACATGCCAACCGCGCCCCCGCAGCGCGAGGCCGATGGATCCACCGATGAGGCCCGTACCGATGACGTTGGCGCGCGACGCAGGCATGGTCTATTCCGGCAAGTCGTCGCGCAACCCTTTGGCACCTTCGAGGTAGACGTGGTGAAGCTCGCGACGAGAGCGTTCGGTCATGAGATGCACGAGCACACGAAGGCAGCGGGGAGTAGCGCCTTCGATGTCGAGTTCGCGGGCGCAGATCAGCGGCACGTCGCCCAGCCCGAACTTGCGGGCCGCGGCCGCCGGGAAGATCGAGTGGATGTCGCCAGTCGCCGTGAACACGATGCTGATGAGATCGTCGTGGTTGATGGCGTTGCGCTCGAAGAGCTCGGCGAACAACGCCAGCATCCGCTCGGTGATGTGCTCGGGCTCGTCGACATCGACCGTGGTCGCGCCACGAAGTGCTCGAACCGCGGATGGCATCGTCAGAGCGTACTTGGCGGCGTCTCGCGCGCCGTTGCCCGTTCCAGAGCTCGCACCTCGTCGACCGCCAGCACTCGCCACTCCCCCGGGCCCAACGAGCGATCGGCCAGTGGTCCGATGCGGGTGCGTACCAACCGGACGACAGGATGACCGACGGCCTCGCACATCCGGCGCACCTGACGCTTGCGGCCTTCGTGGATCGTGAGCCGCACCACCGTTGGCTCGACGAGCGCGACCTTGGCGGGGGCAGTCATCCCGTCCTCGAGCTCGATGCCTTCCCGCAGCCGACGGAGATCGGCCCGAGTGACGGTGCCCTCGACTTCGGCGAGGTACTCCTTCTCGATGCCGAAGCTCGGATGCGCGAGGCGCTGCGCGAGATCTCCGTCGTTGGTGAGCAACAGCAAACCCTCGGTGTCTTGATCGAGGCGCCCCACCGAAAACACGCGAGGATCGTTGGGGACGAGCTCGATCACCGTCGGTCGTCGATGCGTGTCGGTCGCGGTCGTGACGACGCCGGCGGGCTTGTTCAGCAGGTAGTAGATGAGCCCGGGCTGCACGCCGATGCGCACACCATCGACTTCGATGTGGTCGACCTGGGCGTCTGCCTTGTCGCCGAGCGTCGCTTCCCGCCCGTTGATCGTGACCACGCCCGACTCGATGAGGTCTTCGCAGGTACGACGGCTTCCTAGCCCGGCGCGGGCGAGGATCTTCTGCAGACGCTCACTCGGTGGCATCTAAAGAGTCAGGCAACAACCCCTGCTCGAGCGCCTCGACGACTTCCGCACCCGGAACGAACTGACCGAGCCCGGGAAGGTTGTCGAGCGAGTCGAGCCCGAGGCGCTCGAGAAACATTCGTGACGTGCCGTAGAGCACCGCGAGTCCAGGGCCCGGGTCGCGATCGATCTCCTCGATCAGTCCGCGCTGCTGCAACGTGTGGAGGACTGAGTCGACGTTGACGCCCCGGATCGCAGAAACCTGCGCCCGGCTGATCGGTTGTTTGTAGGCGACGATGGCCAGCGTCTCGAGTGCGGCCGACGACAGGCGGGCCGATTGCCCTTCGAGCACGAAGCGTTCGACATACGGCGCGAGATCGGGGTGGCTCTGGAACCGGTAGCCGCCCGCGACTTTCACGAGTACGAACCCGCGGTCTTCGGCCTCGTAGGCTTCGGCCAACGCGGTGCACAGCTCGTCCACCTGCGCGAGAGGAAGTTCGAGTAGCTGCGCGAGCAGGTGGGGCTCGACCGGCTCTTGCGCGACCATCAGGATGGCCTCGATGGCGCGGGAGTTTTCAGAGGACGAGCCCATGGGCGAGTCCTCCATGAGCACAGTCGCTGCGGCTGGGAGCGACTTCACTCGTCGGCGTATCCGTTGAACTGTTCATGAGCATGATCTCGGCGTCGCTCTCAGCCCTCATAGGTATCCATCGTGGCCATGGCCCGCATCCAGCTGCCTTCCTCGGCCTGGTCGATGTCGCCGCCGATCCAGGTGATCGTGATGTCGCCGAAGCTCGTGAACTGATCGAGCTCGACGAGGCCTTGCTTGTACAGCTCGAGGATGGCGAGGAAACGGACGACGATCTCCAGCCGCTCGACGAGCGAGCCGGTGAGCTCGCGGAACGTCATGCGGGCGGCTCGCGGCAGCTCGTCGAGAAGTTCCTCGACCGCGTCGGTGACGCTCGCGCGTACCGGCGCAACGTGATCGAGATCGACGCGCAGCAGCGGCTTCGGCGTGACCGCGCGGATGAACGCCGCTCTCACGTCCTCGGCCGTGATGCCGGCGAGGAGGTCGGGGGCGATCTCGAGGAACCGATCCTCGAGATCGGCGGTGCGGGGATACGACCTCCCGGCCTCGGTGGAGAGGCGGTGCAGCGCCGCGGCCGCGTCCTTGAACGTCTTGCACTCGAGCAGGCGGACGAGCAGCAACTCTCGTTCCTCCCACAACGCCAGCTCGTCGTCGAGGTCGACGTCGTCGTCGCCCGGCAGGAGACGCTTGGACTTGAGCTCGAGGAGCGTCGCCGCGATCAGCAGGAACTCGGTCGCCACGTCGAGGTCGAGGATCTTCAGGCGATCGAGCTCCTTCAGGAAGGCGTCGACGATCCGAGACAGCTTCACCTCGTAGAGATCGACCTGTTCCCGCAAGATGAGGTGGAGGAGCAGGTCGAACGGGCCCTCGAAGACCTCGGTCTGCACCTCGTAGGTCACGGTCGATCAGGCTAACGGTGCCAGGCCAGGGACCCGTGCATGCCTACGATCGCTGTCATGGCTCGTGTGTTCTCGGGGATGAAGCCAACCGGTGATGCGACGCTCGGCAGCCTGCTGGGGGCATTGCGACCGTGGGTCGATGCCCAGAACGCCGACGCCTACTACTGCGTGGTCGACCTTCACGCCCTCACGATCCCCCACGACCCGGCCGAGCTGCGCCGCCAGACGATCGAGCTGGCCACCATGTTCATGGCCGTCGGGATCGACCCCGAAGTATCCACGCTCTTCGTGCAGAGTTACGTGCACGAGCACACCGAGCTGGCCTGGTTGCTCGAATGCACCGCGTCCTTCGGTGAGCTGCGGCGCATGACGCAGTTCAAGGACAAGTCCGAGAACAGCGACTTCGTCTCAGCTGGCCTCCTCACGTATCCGGCCCTGATGGCGGCCGACATCCTCCTCTACGACACCGAAGAGGTGCCCGTCGGTGACGACCAACGCCAGCACGTGGAGCTGACGCGCGATGTCGCCGAGCGGTTCAACAACCGGTACGGCCCGACGTTCACGGTGCCGAAGGCGGTGGTCCAGCGATCGGGTGCACGCGTCATGGATCTGCAGGATCCGACCCGCAAGATGTCCAAGTCCGACGACTCGACCGCCGGAACGATCCTCGTGCTCGAGGACCTCGCGAGCGTCGCCAGGAAGATCAAGCGGGCGGTGACCGACACGGAGTACGACCCGAAGCGTCCCGGCGCCGCCAACCTCTTGTCGATTCTTGGCGCCAGCACCGGCCGCAACCCTGACGACCTGGCCCAGGACTACTCGCAATACGGCCCCCTCAAGAGCGACGTGACCGACGCGGTGACTGCTGTACTCGAGCCGATCCAGCAGCGCTACCGCGAACTGTCGGCGGATCCCACCACGATCGCCAAGATCGTCGAAGCCGGAGCCGAGAAGGCACAGATCGCCGCGGCGGCCACGCTCGATCGCGCCCGTCGCAACATCGGACTCGTGGTCCGAGGAGAGGCCTGACCGATGAAGACCGCGCTCATCGTCCTGTTGTTCCTCTTCGGTTATCCAACGGCCATCGTCGTCATCTTCCGTTTCGTGCCGGTCGTGCGCGAGCGCCGCACGCGCTGGTTCGTGCTCCATGAGCTGGCCGTGGCCGCCATCTGCGCCGGCCACGCCCTGAACGACAACTTGCAGGGCGTCCTCGTCAACGGTGCGTGGGGTGTCTCCGCAGCCATCTGGTACGCCCTCGGCCCCCGCCTCCGACGGGCGCGATCCTCCGCGTAGGACACGTACGCAGGAACAACAACTCCGCTCAGTCGTTATCGGCGGCCTTCAGGGCGTCGGCGAGCTTGCGGTCGACGGTCCACTGGTCGGGGCGCTTGTGGTGCTCGCGAGTCCAGGACTCGGTCAGGGGGTCGCTGCCGGCCATGCCCAGCAAATCGCCGCCCAGATCAGGATGCAGGAGATACATGCCGACCCGGCGCGTGAAGCCGCGGCTGCGCATCCAGATCTTGGCTTGCTCGCGACCGACGACCATCCCGCACAGCGTGGCGATCACTCGCCCATAGATCCGGAAGCCGGACTCGATCTTTCCGACGTCGTGCAGCAGCGCGGCGGCGAGCACGGGGCGGGTGGCGTCATGACCCAGTGACCGCTCGACCTCCCGGGCGACCGCCGCGGCGTGGCGACGGTCGGGGTTGCTCATACGGTCCCAGAGCGCCTCCTCGGCGGGCAGCATCTGCGACCGTGCCCAGTCGTCCTCAGCTCTCGACGGTCCCCCGGGCCGCAACGATCCGAAGAACCGCCGGATCAGGTGACCCCACATCGCGAACGCCCCGGGTTACGCGTGGTCGATGCAGTGGCGAGCGGCCGGCATGGCCTCGAGCCGCGGCTCGGCGATGTCCTTGCCACAGGTCTCGCAGGTGCCGTAGCTGCCCATGTCCATCTTCGCCAGCGCCCGTTCCACATCACCGAGCTGCTCGCTCAACGAGGCCACGACCAGGCGGTTCTCCCCCTGCTCGGCGGCCACCTGCCCCGAGTCGGCGAAGTTCTCGTCGAATGACATCCCCTTGTCGCCGGCCCCGAGCTCCTCGAGCTGGCGCAACAAGGAGGCGCGCTCGTCCTCGAGCTGCGTGCGAAAAGAGTCGAGCGCGG
>JBEEGD010000050.1:0-11877 GCA_041166685.1 Acidimicrobiaceae bacterium
AGCAGGAACCCTGCGATCGACGCACCGCTGTTGGGCACCAGCGACGCTATTGCAAAACCGGTCATGGCTATCCCGACGCTGAGGCGGTGCAGCCCGACGCGGCCGAGCCGGAGTTGCAGCCAGTCGCCTCCGAACCGCATCGACGTCATCCCCACGGTGAAGGCGACGAATGCGAGGCTCCCGAGCGCCGCGTCCTCGGCGAAGTCGTCGGTCAGTCGGAAGCTGGCCCAGTCACCTCCCGTGACCTCGCAGACGACGGCGAACATGCCGGCGAACATGAGAAGGACGACGGGAGTCAGTCGCGTGCGTCGCGAGGCGTCCGGTGCAATTGGAAGCGCGGCGTCTTCGCCGTGGCCTTCTTCGTCGTCGTCGAGCAGACGACGGGTTACGAACAAGAGGACAACGGCCATGACGGCCGCGACGATGACGAGGTGCGTGAGCGTCGACAGCCCTCCGGCGTTGGCCGCCACCGCTCCGAGCCCGCCCGCGAGTGTTCCCAGGCTCCAGACGCCGTGCAAGCGGTTCATGACCGGCGCGTGCCGGCGCGCACTGATCCAGGAGCCCTGCAAGTTCATCGAGATGTCGACGAGGACGTCGACGAACACGTAGGTGAACATGCCGATCAGCCAGACCGCCGGGCTGCGCGCGGCGCCGATCACCAACAGACTCAGCACGATCACCACCGCACCCGCTTGCAGCACCCGCTTCGTGGTGGCGGCGTGGATGAGCCGCCCTGCGACGAGACTCCCGAGTAGCCCGAACACGGAGGCGATTGTCAGCAGCAACCCGAACTCGCCGACAGCTACGCCGATCCTGTCTCGGATCTGAGGCGCCCGGGCGATGAAGGTCGCCGTCATCGCGCCGTTGACGAAGAACTGGCCCGCAACTGCGACCAGCGCTCGACGATCGCGACTGCTGAGCTGCGAACGGGCCACGGCTGCGGAAGCTAACAAGCACGAGGTCGATGATCGCCCGCTTCGAGATCACATCGCAGTGCGTTCTGTGTGAAGGCGACCCGGATGAGGCCTGACCGTCCTCGCCCCCCATGAGCAGGTCAGGTGCTCACCGCCCGGTGCACTCAGTCAGCGCGTTCGATGATGCGCTAGGCGCGCCTCGGTTGACGAGCGCTCCAGGCCTGGATGCCGGCGAAACGGGTAGTCGGCTGCGGTGACTGCAAGTGACCGCAGGAGAGTCAGCGCGTGCAAACAACGGTTCATGGAGTTCTACCCGGGTGGGTTCCACGACGAGGACTACGTCGTCATGGAGCGCCTGTACAAGTGGGAGGCGCACCGACGGTGGGACCGCGCACTCGGACGCACTCGGCTCCGTGCTCTGCTCGAGGCCGGTGAGGTCGAAGAGATCGCAACGACGGCCGTCGGCATCGAATCGCGTACGAACCTCTTGTTCTCATTCGAGAAGATGGCGATACGCGACGCGATCAAGTCCGTCAGCGGAGCGGAGATCTTCTCGCACGGCGTATTCGATTGGCTGTACGGCAGCGGCTCGGAGAAGGCGCGGTTCGAGCGATGGTGTCAGGTGGTCGACGAGTTGCCGAGACGCCAGACTCGAGTGGCAACGTGGCCGGTGGTGACGGTATTCGGATTCATCGCGCGACCGCGAACGCACGTGTTCCTGAAGCCCAACGTGACGCGCGCTGCGGCCAAGCGATACGGCTTCGACTTTCCGTACCGATCACGGCCCGGTTGGGAGACGTACCGCGCACTGCTCGACTTCGCCAAGACGATTCGCACCGACCTGGCCGACTGGCGCCCACGAGACATGATCGACATCCAGTCGTTCATCTGGATCACCGGATCGAGCGAGTACGACTGATGACGGACGGGGCGATAGCCCGCATCGGATGTTCCGGTTGGTCGTACAAGGACTGGAAGGGTCCTGTGTACCCAACGGATGCCCCGGCTCGCACGTGGTTCGCCCACTACGCCGAGCTGTTCGACACGGTCGAGATCAACAACACGTTCTACCGGCTTCCCGCTGCGTCGACGGTCGACGGCTGGGCTGCGCAGGCGCCGATGGGGTTCACGTACGCGGTGAAGCTCGGACAGTTTGGTTCACATCGGATGAAGCTGCGCGACGCCGCGCGCTGGCTGCCGAACCATCTCGATCGTGTCGAGCGACTTGGCTCGCACCTCGGGCCGACCCTCGTGCAGCTTCCGCCGCGATGGAAGCGTGACGTCGAGCGGCTCGACGAGTTCTTGAGCGTGGCGCCGAAGGCGATTCGGTGGGCGGTCGAGCTTCGCGACCGTAGCTGGCTTCACGACGACACCTATACAGTCCTCGAACGGCACGGTGCGGCGCTGTGCATTCATGACTTGCTCGACAGTCATCCATGGATCCGCACCACTGGCTGGACGTACGTCCGGTTTCACGGGCCCGACGCGCTGCACGCAAGGTACGAGGGACAGTACGGCGGTCGACGGTTGTGGCGTACCGCCGCTCGCCTCGGCGAGTGGCTCGAAGACGGCTGCGACGTGTTCGCCTACTTCAACAACGATTGGCATGGCAACGCCGTGCGAGACGCAATGTGGCTGCGGGCCCGGCTCGACAAGTTCGCGTGTCGAGCGGACCGTCGACTCAACTGAGCTCTCTGCGTCATCGCCCGGAAGTAGTCGCGCCTCGTCGGGATTCGGCATCAACACACAGCGCTCGCCCATGATCGTCAACGCGGCAGGATCCTTCCCCAGCACGGCAAGGGCCTTCGCATCGAGCACGATCACGCCCGGTCGGATCACTGAAAGCAGCTGGACGACTAGGGCTTCGGTCGAGCCGCCACGAGTCTGGCTTCTACCGATTCGCTCACGTCGACGGACCAATCGCGGCAACCCGGTCCACTACGTCCGTCGCCCCGCCTCGTTGTACCTGAGGTCGGTGGGGTTGGCCAGAATGCGCCGGTGGGAAAGACGATCTTGCTCTCGGGTGCGATGCGGTCCGGCAAGTCGACTGTCATGAGCCTCGGGTATCGAGCGCTCGAAGCGCATTTCGGCCCGACGGCCACCATCGACGCCGACACGATCTCGATGATGATCGATCCGAGGTGGGAGCTCGCCGATGAAGAACGCCATCTCGACCTGTGCGGCTATCAGTGCTGGCTGCTTGCGCAGTCGTTCCTGACCGCGGGGTTCGAGTGCGTCATGATCGGTAGCAATGGCTTTCACACGCCTGAAGAGGGCCTGAATGACATGGTCGCCTTCCTGCTGAGCGTGGGTGCGGTGTACCACGTGACCCTCGATCCCTCGATCGACGCCGAAATCGCTGTGGTGGTGCTGGTCATGCGCCGACGTTCGCGCTGCGATGCCGACGAAGAATCGGGGAGATCCCCTATTCGCGGCCCAGCGACAACGACCCTGGCTTCGCAGGACCAGGCGTCAGCCCTTTCTGTCGCCCCTGAAGGCCATCGTTTGAACGGGATCAGCCGCGCGTCAGGAGGTCTGGCCGGGCCAACCGTGCCAGCCGGCGACAAGGTGTTGTCCGTCCGGCGACCACGAAGGCGTGTCGTAGTACACGAGTGATCGTGAGATGCGGCGAGTGTTCGATCCGTCGCCGTTGGCCACCATGATGACGTCGGGACCCGGTCGCACGAATGCCAACTGTCGCCCGTCGAATGACCAGTCGGGATCGTTGTAGAACCCGTTGGTGACAATCGGGTGTTGGTTGCTGCCGTCGGGGCTCATGACATAGAGCGCGTCCGTGTTGTCGCGGGCGGAGGTGAACGCGATCTGCGAGCCGTCCGGAGACCACGCGGGGAAGCCGTTGAAACTGCCCGTTGACGTGAGCTGGTGCTCGTTGCCGCCGGCCGCGTCCATCACCCAGACGTCCGGGTGTTGGTCGTCGGTCCTCACTCGAATGAACGCGATCCGGGTTCCGTCGGGCGAATAGGTCGGATTGCGTTCGACGGTTTCCTCCGAGGTCGTGAGCCGGACTGGATCAGATCCATCCACGGCCATGGTGTAGATGTCGCCGTTTCCGGTGCGGGTGCTCCAGAACACGAGCCGCGTGCTGTCGGGCGACCAATCCACCTGGGCGTCGTTGTGGTGGTTGTCGGTGAGGCGCTGGGGGCTCTCACCATGCGGGCCTACGAGGTAGATCTCGCGGGCGCTGTCATCGCCGCCGTCGGATTCGAAAGCGATGTGTTGTCCATCGGGTGACCAAGACGGATGGCTCGCTCGGAGCCCGACGTCCGTGATCGCAGTCTCGGCGGTGCCGTCGCTGTTCAGCACGACGAGCCGGCGCTCGATCGCGCAGGGCAGTGGGCCATCGGGGCACCGGACAAAGCGCGCCGGATCGTGTTGGTATCCGGCGATGTCAACGGAGGTGCGGGCGGCGGCCTCGGCCATCGCCTCGGCCGGATCGACGCGCCCGGCGAACACGTTGTTTCCCGCGTTCGACAGATTGCCGATCAGAAACTGCCGAGGGGCCGTGAGCGGATCACCGATCGGATTGCTCGAGTTCAGTACGTTCGCCGCAGCGGCGAGTTCTGGGAGCGTCCGCCACCGGCTGGCCAGCGGGTCGAGGCTCGCAGCGCGCGAGTTCACCGGAAGGAACGAGGTGTCGGATGCAAATCGGGCCTGTGGTTCGGGCGCGCTGAACCAGCGCATGAACACCCATGCCGCCGCGGTCTTCTCACGGCCGCGGTCTGCCACCAAGAAGAGGGCGTCAGTGCGGTGGGTCACCGCGGCAGCGCCAGTCGGCGTCGGAAGCGGTGCGACCCCGAGCTCGACCCCGGGCGCCTGGCCGCCGTGGATCGCCGGAACGACGTCGGCGAGATTGTCCGACGACACGATGGTCATCGCCGCCCGGTGACCATCGAGCTCCACGAGCGGCGAGCCGCCGAAGTTCAGCGGCGATCGCACCACGCCTGTTCGGCCAACGTCTTGCAACCAGCGGGCGACGGCGGTGGACACGTCACTGTGCGGATGGTCGACCGTGACGCCGGCGGCGAGGAACAGCGCGAAGGAGTCGGGCAGCGTGAGACCGACCTGGGTGGCGCCGGAGGCGACGAGCTGTGCGCTCGCGGCCTTGACATCGTCCAGCGTGGACGGCGGACGGTCAGCGTTCAAACCAGCGCGACGAAACGCAGCTCGGTCATAGACGAGCACCTGTCCGCTGGCCCCGAACGGCACTCCCCATTGCACGCCATCGATCGCGGCCGACGCGACAGCGCCGGACATGAGATCCCCCAGCGTCACATCCTGCGCGTCGAGACACGCCTGCGCCGGGACGAGGAGACGTTGGTCGACCGCGGGCCGCACCCCGTCATCAACGATCATCGTCATGTCGGGAAGATCAGTCGCCGCGGCGTGGAACAGGTCGGGGCCCGCTCGTCCCGTGCTCTTGTCGACGAGCGAAACGCGCAGCTTCGGGTGCGTGGCGTTGAAGTCCCCGATCAGCCGCTCGAACGACGTCCGTTCTCTGGATCCGAGGTAGCTCCACAGCGAAACCTCGACGACGCCGTTCGCGTTGTCCACCGCTTGCGGCTCACACTCGGTCGAGCGGGACGAACCGTTGTCTCCTTTCCCTCCGGATGTGCAGCCGGCAATCACCGACACGACAAGTAGGCCCACCAGCAATCGTTGACTCATCGTGGGTCGTGACGCCGTCATGGCCGGCATGTCTCTGCACCGTCGTTGGCCAACCGCACACCGACTCGATTGAGGGCGCCGATTGCCGAGTCGATCTTGATCTGGGCTGTGGTCAGATCGCCCTCTTGCGCGACACGGCCCGCCTGCTCCGCATCGTCGAGTGCCGCGCGGACATCGGACCTGTTGGCAGGCACGGAACCCCTAAGAGACTCGGGCACCGGAAAGGCTTCGACCTGCGCCATTGCCGTACGAGCGATCTCGACCAGCTGCCCGGCGACGACCCCGTACCCGGTTGCTGTCGGAAACACGACTCTCGCTTCGTCGAGCTTCGGACGTAGTTCGGCACAGGACCGATTGGCGGCGTCGATGTACCCCTCCAACGTCGGCGCGGCCGCGGCCACCTGATGTGAAGCCCCTTCACGCTGCAGGTTCAGCGTGACTCCACCAACAACCGCGAGTGCGGCCGCAACGACGCCGACCGCGACCCATCGCAGCGCCGGCCGCCGCCTGCGGATGCGAGCTTCGATGCGATCCCACACCTCGATCGAGCCCGGCGTCGAGTCGCGATACACGCACAATGTCTCAGAAATCTCTTGTTCGATGTTCATCGTCCTGACTCCAACCGTGACTCCATCGCGGCGAGACCGCGGCGAGTGTGCGTCTTGACCGAGTTGTTCGAGATCCCCAACGTGGTCGCGATTTCAAACTCGGACAGCTCGCCGTAAAAGCGCAACACCAAGCACTCGCGTTGTCGGCGCGGCAGCGCTCGCAACGCGGCGATCACCTCGCGCTGCTGCTCACGCAACACGACACTGTCATCGGCAGCCCGCTCGTCTTCCGCAGTCGGTGGCCGGTAGCGCAGCGCGATCAGCTTGCGCCGGAAGCCTGATCGAGCCAAGTTCAACGCGGTGACGCGTAGATAGCCCGCAGCTCGATCGTGATCACGCAATCGAGGCCACGCCCGGTGCAGCCGGACGAATGCTTCCTGGACCACATCCTCTGCGGTCGCGCGGTCGCCGACCAATGCCTCGACCAGTCCGAGCAGCCACCGGCTGTGCTCCTGATACAGCTCAGCTAGTGCATCGTCCACGGATCCGGCCCCCGCTGGCCAACCCACCACCACCACTGTCGCATTCGACACGCCCATACACACGTCTGAAGGCGGTGATTGGGTGACACGTCCGCCACTACAACGGACGCGCGGCCGTGACCGAGAGCATGCCATCGCCGGCGCTCGCCGGTTCCGACGTGAAGGCCTGCGTCACGGTGATGTGATCGAACCCAGCGCCCTCGAGCGCGGCAACGATTCCCTCCGCTGTCCAAAACCGTCGCACCCACTCGTTCAGCTCTGTCTCGACCAGCGCGCCGTCAACGTAGAGTTCGTAAATACCCAGGGCCTCCTCGACGTCGTTGTGAACTCCGCGGCTCACATCTCGGAGCACGATGAGTGCGCCATCGGGTCGGCGCCACCAACGTGCACCCCGTACCCGGGCCGGGCAGCAGACGCTGGGGTCTCGACCTCGAGCGCGAGGCGGCCACCAGGTCGTAGCGCTGCCCGCATGTGGGCCAAAGAAGCCCCGACGTCGGCCACGTCGACGATCAGGCCGAAGGACCCTCCGCCACAGAAGATCAGCCCGTAGACCGCCGCGGGCGTGAAGGTTTGCAGCTCCTGCAGCTCCAGACTCGTCGACAATCCGAGCCGCGAGCACTTCTCCCGGCACGCTTCGAGCATGTCCGCCGATGCGTCCATCCCGTCGATCTCAACTCCATCTTGCAACAGCGGCACCAAGAACCGGCCCGACCCACACATCGCCTCGAGCACCGGCGCGTCGCCGAGACGGATCAACTCGCGGTAGTACGACAGCTCGACCTCGGGCGCATCCGGCTTGTCAATGTCGTACGCCTGTGTCAGAAGTCGCCTGTACTCCGCTCGCGCCATCTCAGTTGGTGAACCCTCCGCGCTCGGGGCCCACGTCAGGAGTGCCGTTCGTTGACACCTAGGCATTCTAGGTATAGCGGGGCGAGGTATGCGACCGGATGTTCTCCCCGCAGGTAAGCGGCGATCAAGCCATCGTCGGGGCACGAGAGCAGTGCGGCGAGGGACAATCTGCGAGTGGAACGAGATGCCGGCAACGTCCTCGATCGGTACCTCAGCCGCGTTGGTCTAGACGGCGCTCACGTCTCCCTCCAAGCCATCCACCGCGCCCACGTCACCTCCATCCCGTTCGAGAACATCGATGTACTCCTCGGCCGAAGCATTCATCTCGACGTCGACTCGTTGGTCCGCAAGCTCATCGACCAAAAACGCGGTGGCTACTGCTTCGAGCAGAACAGCCTCCTCGCAGTCGTGCTCGAACGACTCGGCTTCACCGTCACACGTTGTCTCGGGCGAGTAAGAACCGGCGAGGGGCCACGGCCGGAAACGCACATGTCACTCCTTGTTGACGGACAGCTTGTTGACGTCGGTTTCGGCGCGTCGACACCGATCGGCCCCATCCCGCTCGATGGTGAAGCCACCTACGGCACGCATACCGGGAGAACCGAACGCGTACGGACACCCGAGGGCGAGGACGCATGGCTGCTCAGCATGTCGGACAGGGCGCTCTACTCCTTCACCGAACTCAACCACCACCCGGTCGACTTCCTCGCACCGAACCACTCCACGTCGACGCACCCCAACTCGATGCACAAACAGACGCTGATCGTGCAGCGTTGGACCACGGAGTTGGTGCAAGTCGGCCTCGTCGACCTGGAACTGCTGACTCGCGACCCGTACACGACCACGCCACTCGACCCCGACGCACTCGAACACACGCTCGTCGACATATTCGACCTGGCAATCGGCACTGAGGACGCCGCCGCGTTGAATGCCTGGGTCCTAGCCAAACCCGGGGTGGCCGGACGCCGACTCGGCCACCGCAACTTCGCTGTCGATCTGCGGGCCGAATGAGTGTGCCCACCATGGGCCGGTTCGTGTTCGTGACATGGGACGGCGGCGGGAACGCCGCTGCGACGTTCCCGATCGTCACGGAGCTGGTGGCCCGCGGCCACCGAGTCGAGATGATCGGGAGCCTGACCCAAGCGCGGGAAGTTGCAGCCACCGGCGCCTCGTTCCATCCCTTCGTGCGTGTGCCGTCCAACCGACGTCAGCCGCCGGAGACCGACGCGCTCCACGGCTGGCAGGGCCGGATGCCGATCGGCGGACTGCGCCGCGCTTCCCGATGGCTGGCCGGGGTAGCTGCCGCTGCCGGCGCGGAGGTGATCGACCTGCTCGAGCAGAGCCCTGCCGATGTCGTCGTCGCCGACGAGATGATCCCCGATGCCCTCATGGGGGCGGAGAAGGCAGGTGTCCGATCGGCATCGCTGGTCCACACCGTCTGGCACTACCCCACGCCGGGTGCGCTGCCCGTGGGAATGGGATTGCGACCGGGACGGGGAACGCTCGGCCCCGTCCGCGACCGGCTCGCCAGCGCGGCCTTCGCCGCCGGCTTCGAGCTCAGCCGTCCGGCCGTGAACGGGACCCGCCGCCAGCTCGGCCTTCCGCCCGTACGCCGGGCGATGGACCAGTTCGTCCGGGCCGATCGGCTCCTGGTCTTGTCGTCGAAGGCATTCGACTTCGTCCCGATCACTCTGCCGGGCAACGCCGTCTACGTCGGTGCTCCTGCACCCCGACCGGAGGGTCGCTGGGTACCCCCGCCCGGCGACGGCCCGCTGGTCCTGGTGAGCCTGAGCACGACTTTTCAGAACCAGCGTTCCCTGCTCGCTCGCCTCGCCGCCGAGCTGCAGGCCATGGCCGTCCGCACCGTCATCACGACGGGCCCGATCGATCCGGCGGGGTTGCCGAATGGAGGGAACCTCACGGTGGAGCGTCATCTCCGCCATGTCGACGTGCTGCCCCACGCCGCGCTCGTCATCACCCACGCCGGCCACGGCACCGCCATCGCCGCCATGAGCCACGGAGTACCCGCGCTCTGTCTGCCGCACGGCCGGGACCAACCCGACGTCGCCGCTCGGGTCGTGGCCGCCGGCGCCGGCCTGCGGCTCTCCAAGCGATCCAGCTCAAACGCCTTGCGTCAGGCCATTTGCGCGCTCCTCGATGAGCCGCGGTTCACCGAGGCCGCTCGGCGACTGAGCGAGCGGATCGCGGCCGAAGGCGGCGGCACTGCTCGAGCCGCCGATGAGCTCGAGCTCTTGTTGCCAGCGCGTACCCACTAGCCGGGTGTTCCGCACATGAGCGGGCGTAACCGACGTGCTGGTGCGCGGACGCGCGACTCGCGCACCGCACCGTCGATCGGGACGTCTTCGTCGTCCTCCGCCCCAACGCGGCAGTCATCAACGCGCGCGTCCTCAGCCGCTATCGCAAGCTCAACAGACAGAACTCGTTGCCATCCGGATCGGCCATGACGACCCAATCGACATCGCCTTGGCCGATGTCGACTCGAGTCGCGCCGAGGGAGATCAAGCGGTCTACCTCCGAGCGCTGATCACCGTGGTCCGGAGCGATGTCGAGATGAAGCCGGTTCTTCGTGATCTTCGGGGGAACCGGCGGACCCCAGGTGATGAACGGCCCGGTACCGTCCGGCGCGCGGATCGCGGTTTCTTCGTCCTGATCCCAGACCAACGGCCACCCGAGCGCTTCGCTCCAGAAGTACCCGACTTCTCGTGAACCATCGCACGTGATCGATCCCAGTCGTCCGCAGCCGGCGAGGAACACGTTCTCCGGCTCGATGATGCAGAACTCGTTGCCTTCGGGATCCGCGAGCACGACGTGACCTTCGTCCCCGCGCTGACCAACTTCCGCGTGGCGCCCGCCGAGGTCGACCAATCTCGCGACCGTTTCCACCTGGTCATCGGTGGACGTGGTTGTCAGGTCGAGATGGATACGGTTCTTACCCGTCTTCTTCTCCGGGACCGGCTCGAAGAGGATCCGGAACCTGGTGCCATCCGTCGGGACGAGACCGATCTCATCACGACTCTCGTGGATCTCCCAACGCAGCGCCGCGGCCCAGAAGTGGGCAAGACGGAGCGCGTCATTCGCATCAATGCAAAGGGCGTCGAGCCGAGACGTCATCGCGTTCTTCATAGTCCGGCTTCATGTCGGCGCGCGACCGATGTCGCCCCGCACTGATCCTCTTCGGGGCGGTCTCCGAGGTCGGCTCAAGTCCTCTCCGCTGTAGCGATCCACCCCTCACGTGCACTGGGGTAGCGCGGTTGCCACCCGCTGGCCTCGCGGAAGCGCTGGTTGCTGACTCGCATCGATCGTGTCAGCGACGCCATCCGGTCGGCGAGCAGGAAGGCAAGCCGGCCCGGGCCACGCACCCAGGGCCTCTTGTCGGCTGCGAGGGCCAGGGCGTGCGCGTATTCACGCCTGGTGAGCGGCTCGTCGTCCACAACGTTGTACGTACCGGCAGGAACGTGGAGAGCCGCAGCGACGGCACATCCTCCGTCGAACGTGTGGATCGACGACAGGTACGACTCGGCAGTTCCGATGAGCGGCACGACGTGATGGCGAGCCATGGCGAGGAACTGCTCGCTGTGGCGCGCACCGGGGCCGTAGAACAGGCCCAGCCGGAGGACGATGCCGCTGCCACCAGCCTCGCTGAAGCGTGTCGCGCTCGCCTCGGCCGCCAGGTTGGCGCGGGCGTTGGGGTAGGGGTCCGGTTCGACGTCCTCGTCGATCCACTCGTCGCCCCGATCCGGGTAGACCATGCTGACCGACTCTTGAACGAGACGCGGGACACCGGCAGCGAGCGCCGCATCGACCACTGCGGCCGAGCCTTCGATACGGACCCGCTCGGTCGGTCTCCACGCCCGCCGGAACACGAAGGTCGCCATCGAAGGCATCGACGTCGCCAGGTTCACCACTGCATCGTGGCCGCGCAAGCATTCCGAGAGCGCCGTCCTGTCGAACATCGACACCACCACCGGCTCCGCACCCTGTGCTCGCACGACTTCCGCCTTCACCGGCGTCCTCACCAATGCCGTCGCGTCGTGGCCTGCGGCGACGAGCGCCGAAAGGGCATGACCGCCAATGGCGCCAGTTCCGCCGAGTAGGAACACCCTCACGTCACGACGCTATGCCGCAGCAACGAACCGTCCGGATGGCGATGACGAACTGGCGGTTTCCGGCTTTGATCGGCCCCGCGTCATGCCACTGATCAATGTGGTCGGACTTCCCAGGCCGGTCGCTCGGGCTCGTTGTTGTGCACGACGATGTCGGCGAGATCGGTCGGGCGGATCGTGTCGAAGTAGTGCTGTTGGGAAGGCAGGTAGCGGT
>JBEEGD010000051.1:0-7126 GCA_041166685.1 Acidimicrobiaceae bacterium
CCCTCCGGCGGACGCGTCGTCATCTGTCTTCCGAAGCCGCCGTCGGCGCCGCCAGGCGCCAGGCGGCACTCGGCGGAGACAGCGAGCGAAGCGAGCGCTCGGAGCCGAGCGAGGGAACAGCCATGGACAAGCAACTTATGATCCCCGGCGTATGGCGTCGAACGAAGCGCGAGTGCGCCTGGAGATCGACGGCCCCATTGCCGTCATCACGAACGACCAACCCGACAAGCACAACGCCTTCGACGACGCGATGGACCAGCGGCTGTTCGAGATCCTCGGTGAGCTGAAGGAACGTCAAGACGTGCGTGCGGTTGTCTGGCGGGCCGAGGGCAAGTCGTTCTCCTCGGGACGGGATGTCGCCGCCATCGGCGGGGGCGCCGTCGAGCTCAGCCATCACGAACTGATGGCGCGGGGCCACGCGGGCATCCGCCAGGTCTTCGAGCTCCACGCCCCCGTGCTCGTCGCGATCCAGGGCTGGGCCATCGGCGCGAGCTTCCAGCGTGCGTTGCTCTGCGACATCCGAGTGGCCAGCGAGGACGCGCGCTTCATGCTCCCCGAGGTGACCCATGGCGTGATCCCCGACACCGGAGGCGTCGCTCGGGTGTTCCAGATCTGCGGGCACGGCGTCACGGCCGACATGGTGCTCACCGGCCGTCCGATGGGTGCAGAAGAGGCGTTCCATCACGGTGTCGTGTCGCGCGTCGTCTCGCGCGAGCGACTCGACGAGACCGTCTTCGAGATGGCCGACAAGATCGCGGCCGCGCCCGAAGCGACGATTCGGGTCGCGCGCCGCATCCTCGGTCACCTCGCGACGCCACAGGTGCTGGCGTCGATGGACGAAGAGATGGTGGCGCAGACGTTTCTCAAGCACGAGCGCAACCCGTGACCGTCACGCAACCCATCGGTGCCCCCGAGCCGCCGCCCATCGGCGCGACCGCGCTCGCGCCCGACACGTTCAAGGGCCAGACCGTGATCGTCACCGGCGGCGGAACGGGACTGGGCAAGGCGATCGCGTCCGAGTTCGCGCGTCTCGGCGCGCAACTGGTGATCGGCAGCCGGGCGGAGGAACACCGCAAGGCGGGGGTCGACGCCATGACCGCGCTCGGCGCCGAGGCCATCGACGTCGAGGTCGACCTGCGCCACCCCGAGCAAGTGGCCGCGATGTTCGACACCGTCGAGGCCCGCTTCGGCCTACCCGAAGTGCTCATCAACAACGCCGCCGGCAACTTCCCCGTGCCGGCCGAAGACCTCAGCCCGAACGGTTGGCGCACTGTTGTCGACATCGTGTTGAACGGCACCTTCTACTGCTCGCGCGAGTTCGGACGCCGCCATATCGCCGCGGCAACCCCCGGTGCCATCGTCAACATCGGTGCGTCGTATGCATGGACGGGCGGGCCGGGGTTCGCACACTCGGCCGCGGCGAAGGCCGGCGTGAAGAACCTCACGGAGTCGCTCGCGGTCGAGTGGGGCCCCTACGGGATCCGGGTGAACGGGCTCGTACCGGGCTTGTTCCCGCACGTCGACGAGACCGCGGACATCTTGTCCACGCCAGGGCGCGGGACGGCGGAGGCTCGGCGCCAACCCGCCTACCGGGTCGGCCGTCCGCACGAGTTGGGGTGGGCGGCGACGTTCCTCGCGTCGCCCTACGCGTCGTTCGTGAACGGCCACACGATGGTGATCGACGGGGCCAACTGGCAGCGACGGGCGATGGCGCAACCCGAGGTGACCCCCATTCGCGACCAGATGGGCAAAGACCCGTTCAGCTTGAGCTGACAACCCCCCGAACTCGGGGTGGATAGCGGGGCTATAGCCCCGCCAATCACCCCAAGTTCGCAGGGTTGATCAGCTTCACGCCGCGGTCGCGGAGGTCGAACTTCAGGACCTTGCCGGACGCGTTCAGCGGGAGTACGTCGACCACCTCGATGTAGCGCGGCACCTTGTAGTTGGCCATGTGTTCGCCGCTCCACGCGATGACTTCTGTCGCGTCGATCGTCGTGCCCGTCGTCGGCACGATGAACGCCATGCCCACCTCGCCCAACCGTTGATCGGGCACGCCGACGATGGCGACCTGCGCGATGCCGGGGTGGCGGTTCATGATGTTCTCGATCTCGGCGGGATACGCGTTGAATCCACCGACGATGTACATGTCCTTCTTGCGATCGGTGATGGTGATGTTGCCGGCGGCGTCGGATACCGCGACGTCGCCGGTGTGCAGCCATCCGTCGCCGTCGATGGCCTCGGCGGTGGCCGCAACGTTGTCGAGGTACCCCTTCATGATGTTGTAGCCCCGCACAACCACCTCACCGGGCTCGCCGGTCGCAACCTCTCGGCCGTCATCGTCGACGAGACGAACCTCGACGTCGGGGATCGCGCGTCCGGACGTCTTCGCGATCGTCTCGGGGTCGTCGTCGTGCCGGCACATGGTGGCGATGCCGTGCGCCTCCGTCAGTCCGTAGCCGGTCACCACGTTCTCGAAGCCGAGCTTCTCGCGCATGGCGATGATCATCTCGGTCGGAATGGCAGCCGCGCCGGTGACCGCGAGCCGCAGCGTCGACAGGTCGGACTGCTCGAGCTCCGGGTGGTTGAGGATCGTCTGGAAGATCGCCGGAGGGCCCGGAAGCATCGTGATCTTCTCTTCGGCGACTCGGCGCATCACCGACGGAACGTCGAAGATCGGATGCGGCACGATCGTCGCCCCCTTGAGCAGGCACGTGAGGATGCCGGCCTTCAGCCCGAACGCGTGGAAGAACGGGTTGATGATGAGGTAGCGGTCACCCTCGCGCAACCCGACCACGTCGGCCCACGAGTTGTACGCGCGGATGCTCGGCGAATGCATCAGCATCGCCCCCTTCGGCGCGCCCGTGGTTCCGGACGTGAAGAGGATGTCGCACAGGTCATCGGGCTGCACCGCGTCGGCCCGCGCCGCGGACACAGAAGGGTCGACGTCGGAACCGCGGGCCATGAAGTCGGTCCACGGCGTGCAGCCGTCTGGCACCGCCCCTCGGAGGATCACGATGTCGTCGAGGTCGACATCGGTCGGCGCGTTGCGCAACAGGTCCACGTAGTTCGTGTCGAGGAAGTCGGTGACGGTGAACAACCGGCGGGCACCGGCGGCACCGAGGATGTATGCGGCCTCTTCGCCCTTGAAGCGGGTGTTCACCGGAATCAGCACCCCGCCCACCGAATGGAGCGCCAACGCTGCGACGGCCCACTCGTAGACGTTGGGCGCCCAGATGGCGACACGCTCACCCGGCTCGACACCGCTCGCGATCAACGCGCGGGCGGCGATGTCGATCTCGGCAACCAGCTCCGTGAAACTCAGTCGCACGTCGCCGTCGACAACTCCCTCTTGTCCACCGAACATCGTCGCGGCCCGCCGGATCACTTGCGGAATGGTCTGCGGGAGGTCGGGGCTCGTCACCGTGTGATATTGAACAGCGAGCGGGCGTTGTCACCCAAAAATGCGGCGCGCCGCGGCTCTGGGAACGCGTCGACGAGCTCATCGAGGTCGTTGATGTACTCGGGTGTGTGATCGGCGTGCGGGAAGTCGGATGCCCACAGGAACCGGTTGCCGAACCGCTCGGCCAGCGCGGGGATCGTGCGCTCATCGGGATCGCACGAGATCCAGATGCGGTCACGGAAGTAGTCGCTCGGCTTGCGCTCGAGGGGCACGCGGGTCCCGATGTAGGTGTGGCCGTACACGGCATCGATGCGGTCGAGCCAGTACCCGATCCATCCGCCGCCCGACTCGAGCACGATGACCTTCAGGCGCGGAAACCGATCGAACACCCCGTAGTCGAACAGCGTGGTGAACTGCTGACGTACGCCGTCAGATGCCGTGACCGACGCGAGCAACCGGAGCTGCTTCACGTTCTCCCACGAACCCATCCGGGTGCCCTTCGTCCACTGAGGCTCGAACGTCGGATGAATCGCGAACGGCACATCGAGATCCTGCGCGGCCGCGAACACCGGATCGTTGTCCGGATGGCCGAGCGGACGCCCGTCGTGCGTGAACGGCGCGACGTACGCGCCTCGAGCTCCGTCGTCGACGGCCCGCTCGAGCTCGTGCGCGGCCGCGGCGGGGTCGCTCAGCGAGAGGTGGGCGGTGGCGATCAAGCGATCGCTGCCCGAGCAGAACTCGCAGATCCACCGGTTGTACGCCCGCGTGTAGGCCTGCGACAGCTCGGCGTCGTCGAGCTCGGCTTCCCACAACAATCCCACGGTGGTGTAGAGCACGGCGGCGTCGATGTGTTCGGCGTCGAGCACCTTCAACCGCTCGTTCGGATCCATGCTGCCGAACGGTGCCTCACCGAGGTAGGTGCGCTCGGGATCGAGTTGCACCGATCGCAGGTCGGGGTCACCCATCGCTCCGAGAGTCGACGGAAAGCCGCGACGACTCATGCGCGATCGCTCGCCGCCGATCTCGAGCTCCTCGAGTCCGTTCTCATCGCGTACGAACCGAAGCGCGCGATCGCGGTACTGCGGCTCGAGATACGTCTCCCACAGATCGGGAGGCTCGAGGATGTGTCCATCGGCATCGACGGCACCGTCGAACGAGAGCCGCTGTGTCTCGTGCAGGTGCTTGGCCATCACATCAGCGTGTCAGCCAGCACGCGCAGCTGGTCGAGGTCGTGGAGGTCGAGCACTTGGAGATACAAGCGCTGCGCACCAGCGTCGCGGTACTCGGCCGCGCGCGCCGCGACCTCGGCGGGCGTTCCTCCCAACTGGTTCTTGCGCAGCTGGTCCGGGTCTTGGCCGATCGCTTTCGCCCGTCGGACGAACGTGTTCTCGTCCTCGCCAACGCACGCCACCACCGCGGCGGACAGCGTGAGGGTGGTCGGATCGCGATCGGCGCGTTCGCATGCAGCGCGCACGATGGCGAACTGATCCGCGGCGTTCCCAGCTGGCGAGAACGGCAGGTTGTACTCGGCGGCGTACTGCGCCGCGAGCCGCGGGGTGCGCTTCGCCCCCCAACCGCCCATCACGATCGGCACTCCGCCGCTGCGCTCGTCGTGTTGCACCGGCTTGGGCAGCCCCGGTGAGCCGTCGACGCTCTGGCGCTTGCCGACGTGACTGAACGTCTTGCCCACGGGCGTCTTCCACATGCCGCTCACGATCGCCAACTGATCCTCGAGCATCTCGAAGCGTTCGCCCGTCGGCGGGAACGGAATGCCGTTGGCGCGGTGCTCGACGTCGTTCCATCCCGCGCCGAGTCCGAGTTCGACGCGTCCGCCCGACATGTTGTCGACCTGCGCAACCTCGATGGCCAACTGCCCGGGGAACCGGAACGTCACCGGCGACACAAGCGTCCCCAGCCGGATGCGAGTCGTCTCCCGGGCGAGACCGGCGAGCGTGAGCCACGCGTCCGTCGGACCGGGAAGTCCGTCGCCGTCGAAGTTGATGTAGTGATCCGACCGGAAGAAGGCGTCGAAGCCGAGTTTCTCGGCGGTCGTCGCGACGGCCAACAGCGTGTCGTAGGTCGCGCCCTGCTGCGGCTCAGTGAAAATCCGAAGTTCCACCCCCGTTGGCTAGCAAATCCCACTCATCCGTACACAGAAACGTGTACGGATGAGTGGGAATTCGCCACACCCGACGGCCTGTGGTGGCAAGAGTGCGGTACGTGCAGATTGCCCGATAGGGGCAGGGCAGGGGATTTGCACCGAATCGGCGAATCTGGGAGATGGAGTAGTGCGGGCCGGTGGGGGTCGCCGGCGGCGCTGCTCGAGGGAGGACCTCTCGTGACCCGATCCACACTGGCTCGCCGGTACGCGCCGCTCGTGGCGCTGGCCGTGCTTCAGCTGCTGATCATCGGCTTCGTCCCGTCGAAGGCGGGCAAGCAGAGCAGTCAGCAGGTCGCAGCGGGAACGCAGGCGGGGAGGGGAACCACCGCCAGCGGAGCGAGCGGTGCCGGTGGTACGGCCGCGGGGACGCCAGGTGCGGCGGGTGCCACTGGTGTCACGCTGCCGGGCGGTGCCCCTGCTGGACCCGGCGGTGTGGTCGGTGGCGCGCCCCCCGGCGCGGATGTGGGCGGTGACACGTCGCATTGCGTCGGCGGCAGGCAGTTCGACCCGGCCATCGCCTTCTTTGCCCCGCCGTGTGTGCCCGGCGCGGTCGGCCGGACCGGGGTCGACAACGGTGGGAGCACGTACGCCGGCGTGACCGCCGACGAGATCACGCTGGTCGACTATGTGTCGAACTACGGCGCAGAGGTCAACGCCATCCTCGCGGCGCAGGGCTCGCTGGTGACGTACGACGACGCGATCAAGCTCGACGCGGGCTGGCAGAAGTTCATCAACGAGCACTACCAGCTGTACGGACGCAAGGTGAAGATCATCACCTACCAAGGCCAGTGCACGAGCGTGCCGCCCGACTACGGCTGCCTCATCCCCGAGATGGGATCGGTCATCAACACGTATCACCCCTACGCCGTCCAATGGCAGACCACGCTGTGCTCCGCGTGCTACGCCGAGCTCCGCCGGCAAGGAGTCATCGGATTCGGTGGCACGGGCTTCAGCAACGCCCTCGCCGAGGGCCTCGCGCCGTTTTTCTACGGCGCGGGCGAGAGTTCGACCGACATCGAGCAGTCGTTCGCGGAGTTCTTCTGCTCGCAGATGTCGGGCCCGACGATGTACGCCGGCCACCAGAACCCGGCGCAGGACTTCAACGGCAAGAAGCGCAACCTCGGCATCATCAGCACCGACGATCCTGACAACAAGGACACTGTCGAGAAGTTCCTCATGCCGCTGTTGCAGCAGAAGTGCGGCGTGACCGTCACCAACACCTACTTCTACGCGCAGGACATCAACACTGCGGCCAAGCAGGTCGCCGCGGGCATCGCTGCCATGAACGACCCGCAGCATCCGGCCACCACGGTCCTCTGTCTGTGCGACCAGGTGGCGCCGCAGTTCTTGTTCTCCGGCGAGCAGAGCAACAACTACTACCCAGAGAACGTCATCGCGACCGACCAGGGCATGGACTACGACAAGACCGGCCAGTCCTACGGGCCGAGCAGCCAGCTGTCGTGCCCGTCACCGCAAGTCGGCTGTGAATACGACCTTGCCTTCGGCCTTGGCGACATCGGCACCGAGGAGCCCAAGGACAACGATCCCGGCACGCGGATCTTCGC
>JBEEGD010000052.1:0-2943 GCA_041166685.1 Acidimicrobiaceae bacterium
GTCGCCTCGGGCTCGACCCGGATCGAGGACGTTCGTCGCTACCGCGCCATCGTCCTCGGCGTCATGGCATCGGGCGCCCTGGTGCTGACAGCTGCGGCCTCGACGCTCATCCCCGCGCTCGTTGGAGAGCGGTTCCGGGGCGCCGTTGCGCTCCTCGGCATCATGGCGCTCGCCGAGACGATCCTTGCGTCATATGTCGTCGATGTGCATGTGATGCAGGGCCAGGGGCGATTCCATGCCGCGTCTCTCGCGTCGACGGTGTGCGGTCCCCTGATCGTGCTTCTCGACATCGTGCTGATCGCGTCGAACGGTCCGCGCGGCGCGGCTTGGGCCACGGTCATCGGCTACAGCGCGATGGCGGTGATCGGGCACGCGATGCTCCGACGCGGAACGACGACTGGATCGCCGGTGCGGTCATGAGCAGGATTCGATCGGCCGGGTTCGAGGAGAGGCTCGGGCAGGACCAGACATCGCCGATGTGGTCGGAGCACCTGGCTCGTTACCGGCATCCGCTGACGAGCCGCGGAGCCCGTGTGCTCGACGTCGCATGCGGTGCCGGTGTCGGGTTGCTGGCGATGTCGACGCCGCCGCGGGTTGTCGTCGGTGCCGACGCCGATCGACCGGCACTTCTCGACGCGCGCCGCCTGGTGGGCGCCGCACGGTTGGTGCAGGTGGATGCCGGCGCGCTGCCGTTCCCGTCAGGGGCATTCGACCTCGTCACGTCGTTCGAGACGGTCGAACACGTGCAGGACGACCGGAGGATGGTCGCCGAGCTCGGACGTGTCATCGCGCCGGGAGGCATCGTGCTGGTGTCCACGCCGAACAAGCTCATCACCAGCCCTGACGGACCTCCTGCCAACCCGTTCCATGTGCGCGAGTACACACCGGACACGCTCGACGAACTGATGCGATCAGCCTTTTCGGAGGTCGAGATCGTCGGCCAGGCGACATCGCCCGCATATGGAAGGTCGGTCTTCTGGATGCCGCCGCGGACCGGGCTCGAGCGCGTCCAGCTCATCGGGCTCAAGGTTGCTCGGAGGCTGCCGCCCGCCGCGCGTCGCGCTCTCGACCGTGTGCTGCCGCGCCGCCTCTTTCCCGGTCCCGACGACTTCGAGTTCAGCGCCGATTCGATCGACGGCTCCCATGGGCTCCTTGCGATCTGCCGGCCCTGACCGCCTCAGTCACCACCGACCTCCCGACGGGGGCATGCGTCGCGGCCAAAGTCGAACGACACGCGAGGGAAGGATTGGACGCACGAGCGGGAGGAGTCGGCGGACGAGTGGTCCTTTCGAAGTGGCGCGGCTGGTTGGTCGGAGGTACGGAACGGCATCCACGACGTGCGAGGGCTTTCGCGCGACCACGACCGAGAGGAGCGCACCCTGCTCGAAGCCGCCGATGGTCAGGTGGTCGACTGCGCCCGGCTCGTAGAGATGAGCGCGCATGCGTGACCGCGCCCAACGGCGGCTGTGCTCGATGATCAGGAAGTGCTCGACCGTGAAGCCGCGGCCGCTGTACCAGTCGTGAAGCAATCGCGGGCTCATCGTGAAGAAGATGTCATCGACGTAGCCGTTGGACGCGACCGTGTGCACCGCCCGCCCGCCATCCCGGAGGAGCTGCTCCATGCCGCGCAGGGCCTGAGGGACATCGAAGACGCAGCCGAGCGTGCCGCCGTCGAACACGGTGTCGTAGCGGCCTCGCAGATGGTCGGGAATCGGCGAGTTGAGATCGAGGGCCAGGTCGGCGCCTCCCGCCCGGTCGAGATCGCAGCTCACGATCTCGCTGAAGCCCAGCTGGCGGAAGTACGTCTGGTCGTCGATGAACGATCCAACCCGAGCACGCAGCCCGAAGGAGCCGCGTGCCTCCCGTTCCGTGAGGTAGACGGTCTGCCGGCCGAGCTGCAGCACCGACCCGGACCATCCATCCCGGCGCGCCAGGTCGAGGAAGAGTCGACCGAGCCCCCGGGTGATCGCCACGCTCGATCATCCCGCGTCGTGGCACTCGGTGCAGACTCCCTCCATGGGTTGGCGTCGGCTGACGATGCGCGGGGTGAGCTCGCTCGCCCGCGCCGTCCCGCACCGGTCCGGGCGCCGGATCCTCTTGTTCCACGCAGTCGGGACCGAGGTGGTCGGCTACCCGTTCTCGATGAGCGTCCCTGTCGACGCCTTCGCTGACGATCTCGACGCGATGGTTGCCACCGGCGTGGATCTGGCATCGATGACATCGCCCATCGGCGATCGACCTTCGGTCGCGGTGACCTTCGACGACGGCTACGCCGACGTGATCGACGCCGCCGCTCCCATCATGGCGACCCGCGCAGCGCCGTTCACGGTGTTCGTCACGCTCGACTTCCTCGACACCGGCGCCTTCCTCTCGCGTAGCGCGCTTGCCGATGTCGCGGCCCTGCCGGGTGCGACCGTCGGGTTCCACGGACGATCGCACACCCCCCTCACACGGCTCGATGACCACGCGTTGCGCTTGGAGCTGGATGGCGGCCGCCGCGAGCTGGAAGACCTCGTGGGTCAGCCGGTGACCTCGATGTCGTACCCGAGCGGCTGCCTCGACAGCCGGGTGCGCCGGGCCGTGGCGGAGGCCGGCTTCACGCACGGGGCAACCAGCCGCTACGGCGTCAACCGGCCCGGCGACGACCCGCTGACGCTTCGCCGGTGCGAGATCGTCGATGCCGATCGGCCCATCGACGTCGCGCGCAAGGCGACCGGCGGCTGGGACTGGCTGGGCGTTCGGCGTCACGCCCGCTGACAGTCGAGGTGCGCCAACAGGTGACGCGACGCCCTATCGTCCCGCGATCGGTGTCGTAGATCCCATCCCTGTCGCGACCACGGAGGGCCTCGACACGACCAGGTACTGGCCGGGTCTCGATGGCCTACGTGCCGTTGCCGTACTCGCGGTCGTCGCATTCCACACGCGACTCCTCGGCCTCGATGC
>JBEEGD010000053.1:0-2505 GCA_041166685.1 Acidimicrobiaceae bacterium
ATAGGTCTCGGCCCAGCCTTCGCCGGGGTTCGACAGGTAGAACTGCGTCTCGTTGCCGGGCGCAAGCTCGCCCTTGATCGCACGGTTGCAGACGAACTCGTACGACGCCCAGTACTTCGGGCCGAAGCTGAAGGCGCTGAACGGAGCATTGGAGCGCGCCGACGCGATGTGGTGGCCGTACTCGTGCGCCACCACGTACGACGTGGTCACGCCCGAGGCACCCGTGTTCGCCTCCTCCCCCGGCACGACCATGACCTTGGTCCGCGAGTCGTAGCACGCCAGCGTTCCCGCCTGGCCGCCGCACTCGGTGACGACCTCGTCAGGCGGAGCGATGAAGATCTTCAGCGTGGACAGCTCATCGCCGTGGTCGAGCGAGTCGAGGAAGTCGACGTAGGTCTGCACGACGTGGGTGTCGAGCGTGTTGGCGTAGCGGTCCGAGATCGCCGCCGCGACAGTCGACCCGTTCTTGATCGGATAGCTGTGCCAGGTGCCGGCGATCGATGCGCGGGCGAGGCGAGCGCCGCTCGTGAAGACGCGATCCTTGAAGTGGCTACCGAGCGGGCTGCGGTCCACCAGCGGCTGAGCCTTGGGCTTGGCCGCCGCGACAGCGGGCAGCGCCAAGGCAACCGCCAGCGCAAATGCGAGCACGGCACGAAGTCGGGGCATGCGGCACCAGTCGACCATTGGTTCGTAAGGTCGGCGTAAGTCGGCCAGGCCCTTAGCTCGTGGCGATTCGCTCGATCAGGTTCGCGGCGTGCTCAGTCCCCGGACGGGCGCGTAGCCGCTCGGACGCCGCCTCCAGCCTCGTGTGCAGCCGCTCGTCCGCCAGCAACCGGTCGATGGCGCCCGTGAGCTGCTCGGGCGCGTGGCCGTAGGTGTCGAGCCGCACGCCGAAGCCGGTCTCGTGCACGCGCTGCGCGTTGTCGTACTGATCCCAGAACAACGGGAGCACCACCATCGGCTTGCCGGCCCAGAAGCACTCGGTGACCGTGTTGTTGCCGCCGTGTGTGACAACGAGATCGACCAACGGGAGGATCCGCGTCTGAGGCAGGAACTCCTCGCCGACCATGTTGTCCGCCAGCCGCAGCTGGTCGTGCTGCGGGCCCATCGAAACGATCACGCGGTAGTCGGTCTGGCCCAGCGTGTCGATCAGCGTCTGCATGAGCTCGACATCGGCGGCGCCGAGGGAGCCGAGCGACAGGTAGACGAGCGGGCCGTCGCGCTCGGCCAGCTGCGGGGGGAGCTCCCACGGCGCGTCGGTGGCGCGCACGCTGGTCTCGACGTTCCGCCAGCTCACCCCCCGCGCCTGCTCGCGCGGGGAGTCGACCTCGGCGGGATAGAGGTAGAGGTTGAGCCACGGCGACTCGTGCATGAACTCGAGCTCCGGCAGCGGCGGCGCACCGCGATCGCGGCAGAAGGCGTCGAAGCGCGCCTGCAGCTCGCCGAGCGTGCGCCGGTACTCGGCCCAGTAGTCGTCCCAGCCGCGCCGGTCGCCGACGCCATAGCCCGAGAACGGCGGCGGCACGGCGGGGTCCTTCAGCTCGGCGGGGTTGCAGGAGGAGACACGGACCCACGGCCGGCGCGACGCCGACAGCGCCGGGAATGAGACGACGTTGTCCTCGACGATCACGTCCGGCTCGAGGTCGCTGATGATGTCGCGCAGCCGGTTGTCCACGTAGCGGGCGCCATCGACGAGCGCCTCGAACGTGGGCGCGATGAACCCCTCCAGCTGCTCGATCGTGGGCTTGCGAAAGACCGGCGCCGTGTCGCGGATGTAGTCCTTCCAGAACTGACCGGGGATCTCGGGCTCCTCGGGCGGAGGACCGAGCCGCATCAGGCGCTCCTCGAACCCCTTCGCCTCGAGGTTGCCCGCAAACGACTCCTCGATGATGAAAACGACGTCGTGCCCGCGCCTGCGCAGCACGTCGCCGATGCCGACGCAGTTGTTCGTCGGCCCGAACGCACCCTCTGGGAAAAACGCGATCGTCGCCACTGCGCGATCCTATGCATGTGAACCGACAGCTACTTCTCGCAAAGCGCCCTGTGGGCGAACCGGTCCCTGACGACTTCGAAGTCAAGGAGACTGACATGCCTACCCCAGGTGAGGACGAGGTGCTCGTGAGGGTGCAGCAGATCTCGCTGGACCCAGCGATGCGCGGATGGATGAGTGACGTGCCGTCGTACCTTCCGCCCGTCGGCCTTGGCGAAGTGATGCGCGCGGGAACGACTGGCGTGGTCGTCGAGTCGAACAGCGACCGGCTGGTGCCGGGCGATTACGTGGTCGGCATCCTCGGCGTGCAGGAGCACGCGGTTGCGCCGGCGAAGGCGCTCACGAAGGTCGACACCGGCATGGCGCCGCTCGAGACCTTCTTGGGCGGCCTCGGCATGCCCGGCCTGACCGCCTACTTCGGGCTGACCGAGGTGGGCGACCTGAAGGAGGGCGACACGGTCGTCATCTCCGGCGCCGCCGGCGCCGTGGGGTCGGTTGCGGGTCAGGTCGCCAAG
>JBEEGD010000054.1:0-9846 GCA_041166685.1 Acidimicrobiaceae bacterium
TCTAAGACGGCGATACCTTCTTCGAGCACGCCTCGTTGGTGCAGTACTCCGGCCCCCGACCGTGAGCCGACGGGAAGCGATCGCCAACGACCTGCGCGCCGCGCTGCCGGGGTGGGTGGCGACACGCGCGCTCGTCCTCGTCAGCTGGTTGGCCTCGCGGTGGTGGATCGACCATGCCCGCCACGGTGTTCGGCCGTTCGTCAACCTTCAAGGCCTGTTCGCGTGGGACGGAGTGTTCTACCGAGGGATTGCCGAGCACGGCTATGGGGGGGAAGAGCAACAGGCGTTGCGGTTCTTTCCGCTGTACTCGCTCATCGGTCGCGCGGTGCACGCCGCGTTGGCGATATCGCCGGGAACCGCGCTGCTGATCGTGACCAACGTGGCCGCCTTGGTCGGCGGCGCGCTCCTGCACCGGCTCACCTTGCTCGAGACTGGCGACCGTCGTGCCGCGCGGCGGGCGGCTTGGTATGTGGCGCTCGTTCCTCCCGCGTTCGTGCTCACATGGGCCTACGCCGAAGCGTTGTTCGTGGCCTTGGCCGCCGCGACGTTCTTTGCGTTGCGTCGCCGGCATTGGGGATGGGCCGCGGCTGCGGGTTTTGCTGCCGCGCTCACGCGTCCGACCGGCGTACTGCTCGCGCTCGCAGCGCTCGTGGAAGCGGGTCGAGGGTGGCGCGAGCGCAGGGCCGTCGAGCTCGGACCACGGGCGCTCGCAGTGGCTGCACCAGTCGCGGGCGCGGCCTGTTATCTCTGGTGGGTCGGGCACGTGCTCGGCGACTGGAAGATCCCGATTCGATTGCAGGACGGGCTTCGGGGTGGCACCGAGAATCCTCTCGTCCGGTTGGCTGAGGCCGTCTCAGATCTCGTGCATCTGGAGGTCGATGGGCTCCACTTCCCGTTCGCGGTGGTGTTTGTCGTACTCACGGTGATCGCGTGGCGGCGGCTGCCGTTGTCCTACGGGCTGTTCTCGGCCGCGATCGTCGCCACGTCGCTGGCAGCCGGCAACCTCAACTCGATCGAGCGCTACGCGCTCAACGCCTTCCCATTGGTGATCGCGCTTGCCATCGCGACCTCGAGGCCACGCGTGGAGCGAATCACGGGCGCTGTGTGCGGGGTGGGGCTGGTGTGGATGTGCACGCTGGCCTGGCTCGGCGTGTACGTCCCCTAGCGGCCGACACATCGAAAGCGGCCGGCCTGGGTAAGAACAGGTATTCGGCGTCGCGCGGACGTCGTCCGACAAGGAGCACGGCCCATGGACATCGTTCGAAACGCCGACGGCACACTCGTCGTCCCGGTGCAGCACGAGCGACAGCACGAAACCGATGACCATGCGGATACTCCGTCCACCGGCGCTGATGGCGAGCAGGCTGAGACGGCATCAGCGACCCGGCTGCTCCATCCGGGCGAAGGCGGCTACGACGAGGCGCTCGCAGAGTGGGACCTTCAGCAGAACCCCGATCGCGCGCCGGTCGTTTCGACGGTGAGCGGCCGGCAGGAGGCGATGGCCGTTGTGCATGCAGTCGCGATGTCTCCCGATCACGCGGTCGGGCCCGCGGTGGAAGCGCTCGACGATCCAGATGCCAGTGGCGAAGCGTTGCGCCACGTTCTCGTCGGCGGGGTTCATTCCGTCGAGGACTTTGCTGCCGAGGTCGCAGACGCGGAGGGCGGCGACCCGCTTCCCGCTCACGAGGCGACAAAGATCATCGGTGAGGTGCTGGCGGAACTCGACTCATGACCTGATCGAGAACGTTCGGCCCCTACACCGCCTCCTCGAAGGCGGCGAGGCGGCGAATGATGAGGATCTCCGAGGTGCGAAAGCTGGCGATCCGCGTGCTCCAGCAGTCGACGACCTCACGCCCGTCACCGTGACGGAAGAACGTCGTCATCTGGCCTTCCTGGCGGTAGGCATCAGCTCCGTCGATCATCTCCCGGGTGCGGTTGCGGAGCGTGACCTCGAACATGCATCCAGTGTGAGCGCGGTTGCCTGTGACTGGGAAGGGGCGCAACCGTGTGGATTTCCTGGGGACAACGTGTGGATCAATGGCGCGCGATCGAGCGCAGCCGCATACGCGGGCCGCGTCGTGGCGCCGAGATGCCCGCCGCTTCGATCAGGCGCACGACTCGGCCACGGTGGCCGGCGAACGGCGCCAGCAGCTCGAGCATGCGGTCGTCGTCAGCCCGAGCTTCGCCCGCGAGCGCCCACGCCACTGCATGGGGCACGTGATAGTCGCCGATGCTCACCGCATCGGCATCGCCGAGCGCGATGCGCCGCACTTCCGCGGACGTCCACACGCCGACGCCCGGCACCGAGAGCAGCCGTTGGTCGAGGACGTCGGAGCCGAGCTCGACTGCCTCTTCGAGCCGATGTGCGACCACCGCGCAGCGGTGGATCGTTTCGGCCCGGCGGCGCTCGACGCCCAAACGGTGGAACGCGTACGGCGGGACTTCGAGCAGCTGTCTCGGCGACGGCGTCAACAACAGCGGCACGGGCCCCGGGGCCGGATCGCCGAGCAGCCGAACGAGGCCAGCCCACGCCCACCGCGCCTCGGCGCCTGCGACCTTCTGCTCGAGGATCGCCGGCACGAGTGCGTCGAGGACCCGCTCGGTGCGCGTGAGCCGTGCGCTGGCCATGCGCCGTGCCAGCCGCGCGACGACCGGGTGACGAGACGGGTCGAATCCGTCGAGTGAGTCGAGCGCACCGGTCATCGCCGGGGAGCGGGCCAGCAACCATTGTGAGCCAGGGCCCCACGCTTCGGCTCGGCCGCCGTGTGCGCACAGGTGAATCGTGCCGGGGCCATCGGGAGTGCGGGTCGCTCGCCACACCCCGTCCGCCGCGAAGCGGATCGTGGGGTCGTTGCCGCCGTGACTGATCGGCCCGAGCGTGAGGCGCAGGGTCAGCCGGCGGCCTCGAGCAGGCGGATGGCCTCGCCGAACTCCGCGCTCTTGCGGAAGTAGCGGACGGCATACGAGACCGACCACCCCATCAACGCGGCCGTGAACGGAATTCCAGTGACCATGTTGACCACGATGAACGCATCGACGTCACCGCTCGTCAAGGTGGTCAATCGAACCGCACTACGAAGCACGAGGTAGGCGCCCCAAGCGAGCGAGATCCGGCCGAAGGCCTTCTTGAAGGTGTCTGAGGTCTTCACCTCGTCCGGGAACGGATACATCTCGGTTGCGAACATCCCCGCAAGCGGCCGGCCGATCAGCGCCGACCCAAGGAACGCGAGCCCGTACGCGCCGTTCACCAGGACCGGCTGTGCGAGGTAGGCGACTGTGCTGTCGGACGCGATGCCGACGGCGGCTTGTAGCAACACGAGCCCGAGCCCGACACGGGCCATCAGCCCAGGACGGTCGTGCGCCCGCTCCCATCGGTAGGCAAGGAACGACGCCAGCGTCGAAGCCACGATGCCGACGAGCAGGCCGGACACCTTCCAACCGGCGTAGAACACGAGCATCGGCCCGAAGGCGTCGCGGGCGAAGCGTGGTCCGGAGCCCAGGAGGATCGATCTGGTCGACACCTCCGGGATGTGGAACTCGCCGTCCGGTACGACCGCTTCCCCAGGTGTTTCGGTCATGTCACGAACGTACTCGGCCACCCCTTCGGGGTCATCCTCCGAGGGTCTGATCGGGGCCCTCCGACTCCGGTCTATCCACCGGGTTCAACCAGCGCATGGTCGAAGGCGAACACGATCGCCGCCGCCCGGTCGCGCAGATCGAGTTTGGTGAAGATGTGGCCGATGTGGCTCTTCACGGTGCCCTCGCTGATGAACAGCAGCTCAGCGATCTCCGAGTTCGATGTGCCGCGCCCGATCAGCCGGAGCACGTCGATCTCGCGCTCAGTGAGCTCTGCGAGCTTGGCCTGCTGTTGGGCCCGAGGGATTCCAGTCGAGCGGTAGGCGTCGATGACCTTGCCGGCGATCGCCGGATCGAGCCATGCACCCCCACTTGCGATCGCACGCACTGCGGCGATCAGATCCTCGCCACGCGCATCCTTGAGGATGAAACCGCTCGCTCCCGCGGCCAGCGACGCGGCAACGACCTCATCGTCGTCGAACGTCGTGAGCGTGAGCACGGGCGGCGCGTCGGGCTTTGCCCGCACGCGGCGCGTGGCCTCAGTTCCGTCGACGTTTTTCATCCGCACGTCCATCACGACGATGTCGGGCTGCGTGGCCGCCACGGCAGCTTCGACTTCGGAACCATCAGCACACTCGGCCACGATCTCCATGTCTTCCTCGGGCCCGAGGATCCGCGACAAACCGGCCCGGATGAGCGGCTGATCGTCGACGAGCACGACGCGGATCATGGGAGCGTGGCCGCCACTCGCCATCCGTTGCCGCTCTGGCCGGCCTCGAACAGACCGCCGAGCGCAGAGGCGCGCTCGGCCATCCCGGTGATGCCTACGCCGCTTCCGCGCTGTGCGCTCGGCATGCCACCTTCTGTCCGCACGTCGACCTTGAGGGGCGGGCCGATGTCGATGTGGACGGTTGTGCGCGCGCCCGGAGCGTGCCGGCCGGCGTTCGTGAGGGACTCTTGCACGATGCGATACAGCGCCAGCCCCGCGGCCGGGTCGACGCCGCCGAGCTCGCCCTGAAGCTCGAGCGAGACCTCCAGTCCCGCCGCCCGATAGCCGTTCACGAGCGCGGGCACCTCGGCCGCGGACGGAAGGGGAGAGGTACTCGTCACCCCTTCCTCGGTTCGTAGAAGCCCGACGGTGTGGCGGATCTCGTTGAGGCTCGTGCGCCCCGCCTTCTCTGCTTCCTCGAGTGCTTCCGTCGCAGCGGTGTTGTCGCCTCGGCCGACGGCCAAGCGAGCCGCAGTGAGATGCAGCATCGTGACGGTGAGCGAATGAGCGATCACGTCGTGGACCTCGCGGGCAATGCGTTGACGTTCTGCGGTCGTTGCCTGCTTCGAGATCGCCGCCTGGGCCACCTTGGCGGCGATCACCGCGACGAGGAGCGTGCGGATGAGAAGACCTGCGAGGAGTGCGGCAATGACACCGGCTGACCAAATGATCGCGGCTCCATACGAGGGGTCGGTGAAGGCGCGGCCGATCACGATCGCCAACACGGACGCAGTGACGCCGACGACGAGACGGCGGCTTCCGATCGCCGCGGTCTCGCCCACCAACCACACCAGCATCATCATCGACGTCTGGGATCGCGCCTCGCTCTCGTACAGCCCAAGGGGAGATCCGAGCAGGTTCAGGACGGCGAGGGGAGCGATCGCCGAGACCGCGAGCAGTAGCTGGGGTAGCGCTCGTCGAAACCGCACCGCGCAGGCGCTCACCGACAATGCGAGGAGGAACCCGAGAAGGACCGGGGAGTCCACCCGTCGATAGGACGCAACGAAGGTCGCAACCGCGACGAAGCTGACACCGACGAGGCCCGCGATGCCGGCGGCGAGCCAGCCTTGTGGGTTCTCGTCGAGATCTGGGTCGATCCATGTGTCGGGCCCCTCGAGCAGGCCACTCAAGCGGTACGGCACACGTCAATCCTCTCATCGCTGGTCGCCTCAGCCGGGCTCTCCGTGCTCGCCACCATCGCCGAGCGCAATGTCAACAGGAGTTGTTCCGCTCGAGCGGCGCTGACGCCTTTCAGCTGAAGGGTCATCTCAGACCGCCAGGAGCTGGCAGAGGTCAAGTCGACGTACCCGTCGCCGTGTTCCGACACCACCAGAGCTCGGTGGGCGGCGAAACCCCGCACGATCGGCGCGCTCGTGACCTGACCGGTGAAGCGCAGCGTGATGCCGTCGATTTCGACGACGTCCGGCAGGTGTTCGATCGCCCGCAGGAGCGGCAACGACACGACGACTCGGGTAGTGGTGACCATGTGATGAACGTACGGACAGCAGCGAACCAGGTCATCGGTCCACAGTCAGGTTGGATGCCTACGACCTCAGGCCAAGCAGCGCAACGGCTCGCCGCCGTTGTACGTGATCATGTCCGCGAACGCTTGCGGGTCGATCGGGTGGCCGAGGGGCTCGCCGCGCAACTCCGAATACGCCCGGTACAGGTTGCCGACCAGGCGCTCGGGATCGTGCAACTCGGCGAAACGGCCGAGCTCGGTTTGCAGAGCGAGATCGAGCGGCGATGTTCCGGCGTCGAAGCCGCGACGCGCGACCTCTTGGACGAATCGGAGGTACGCGACCTGGTCGTCGATGGCGGACAGGCCGCATACGGAGCCGTGGCCGGGAACGATCACGTCCGGTCCGAGTTGGCGGAGGCGTTCGAGCGCGGCGAGCGATCCGGCCACCGAGCCCATCACGACGAACGGCGTGCCGCCGTTGAAGACGAGGTCGCCCGAGAACAGCACCCGCTGTTGTGGGAGCCACGCGACCACATCGTTGGTCGTGTGGGCCGGGCCGACGAAGTCGAGCTCGACCTTGAGCTCGTCGACGTACACATCGAGCCGCTGTTCGAAGCACACGAAGGGCGGTGCGACCTCGAGGCGGCCCCAGTCGACGCCGGGGAAGAGACCCTTCGTGAGATGACCGGTCGCCAACATCTCCTCGCGACACAGCTCGTGGCCGATGATCGTCGCCGCCGGCAACAGGTAGTTGCCGTGGGTGTGATCGCCGTGATGGTGGGTGTTGACGAGTGTCCGCAACGGTCGCGGCGTGATCGACGAGATGGTGTCGACGAGCGCGCGCGTCCGACGTTCGGTGAAGCAGGTGTCGATGAGGGTGACGCCGTCGCGACCGACGAGGAAGCCGCTGTTGTTGAGCCCCCACGAACCGTCGAGTTGCACGTAGGCGTACACGCCAT
Source organism: Acidimicrobiaceae bacterium (assembly GCA_041166685.1). Lineage (GTDB taxonomy): Bacteria > Actinomycetota > Acidimicrobiia > Acidimicrobiales > JACDCH01 > DASUCS01. Next base: position 6,767 of record JBEEGD010000054.1, read on the forward strand.
CCGCCACCTCCTCGACAGAAGGGGGCGGCAGGTCCGGATGATCGTGGTCGTGACCCGGTGCGCTCACGGCTAGTCCGAAGCACGCTCCGAGATGGCCACGGACCGCATCACGTCGCCTTCCTGCACCTTCTGAGCGACGTCGACGCCGTCGATCACGTAACCGAAGAGGTTGTAGGCCTTGTCGAGCTTGCGCTGGCAGTCGTCGATGCAGATGAAGAACTGCGAGCCGTTGGTGTTCGGACCGGCGTTGGCCATGGCGACGGCGCCGACGGTGTACTCGCCCTTCACCGGCTCGTCGGCCCACTTGTAGCCAGGGCCGCCCCGTCCGGTGCCCTCGGGGTCGCCGCCCTGGATCACGAAGTCAGGCACCACTCGGTGGAACGTGAGCCCGTCGTAGAAGCCGTCGCGAGCCAGCGCCACGAAGTGGTTCACGGTGTTCGGTGCGAGTTTGGGATCCAGCTCCATCACGATCGGTCCGCGATCGGTCTCGATCGTCACTTGATAGATGGTGTCTTCGTCGATCTGCATCGCAGGGGGTTGAGCCATCCGCGTACGGTAGCCCGATGCCCGCGCAGCGCCTGACAGATGCCGCGCGTCAACTCGCGAAGAAGGACCCCGTGATGAAGCGGCTGATCGCCGAACACGGAGTGCCGGATCTCGGTGGACGTCGCACGGGCCGTAGCCGGTTCGAGCAACTTGGCGAGGCGATCTGCTACCAGCAACTCGCCGGGAAGGCCGCGGAAGCGATCTGGCTGCGCGTCCGCACGCTCGTCGATGGTCCTTTCACCGCTGAGGCGGTACTCACCGTGGGGTACGACGCGTTGCGAGGTGCAGGCTTTTCCAACGCCAAGGCCTTGTCGCTGCTCGACCTCGCCAGCAAGGTCGCGTCGGGAGAAGTGCGCCTCGACCGCATCGGTCGTCTGTCCGACGAAGCCGTTGTCGCGGAACTCACTTCCGTGCGAGGAATCGGCCCGTGGACGGCGGAGATGTTCTTGATCTTCACGTTGAAGCGACTCGATGTGTGGCCGGTCGGCGACTACGGAGTACGAGCGGGCTACGCGGTCGCCTACGACTTGGCGGCGATGCCGTCGGCAAAGGAGCTTCTGCCGCTTGGCGACAAGTTCGGTCCCTACCGCACGCTCGCGGCCTGGTACTGCTGGCAAGCGATCATCGAGAGCCGTTCCTAGAGATCGGGATCAGTGGCTGTTGATGCTCACCGGGGTAGTGGGGACGTCGGCGGCTTCGACCAGCGGGAAATGGCAGGCGACGTAGTGCTCGGAGCCCGCGAGCACCGGGCGTAGCTGCGGCTCTTCTCGTGCGCACCGGTCTTCGGCACGCGGGCAACGAGTACGGAACCGGCAACCCGATGGAGGCGCCAAGGGCGAGGGCAGCTCGCCCTGCAACGAGGCCGGCGTCTTCATGGTGGCAGATGGGTCGGGCACCGGGATCGCGGACAGCAGTGCCGCGGTGTACGGATGCGCGGGCCGAGTGAACAGTTCGTCGGGCCCCGCGACCTCGCACAGCTTGCCGAGGTACATCACGGCGACGCGATCGCTCACGTTCTTCACGACGGCGAGGTCGTGAGCGATGAACACGAGGGTGAGTCCGTAGCGCTGTTTCATGTCCTCGAGCAGGTTGAGGATCTGCGCTTGCACCGACACATCGAGAGCCGACACCGGCTCGTCGCAGATGATGATCTTGGGCTCGAGCACAAGTGCCCGAGCGATGCAGATGCGCTGGCACTGTCCACCCGAGAACTGATGGGGTCGCTTGTTCTTCGACGTCGACGGGTCGAGGCCAACGGCCTCGAGCACTTCGTTCACCGTCTCGTCGCGCGACGCGGAGGTACCGCGACGCCAGACCTCGAGCGGCTCGCGGATGATGTCGCTGAGCCGGCGGCGGGGGTTGAGCGATGAGATCGGGTCCTGGAAGATCAGCTGCATCTCCGGACGCACCTTGCGCAGATCCTCACCGGACAGCTTCGTGAGATCGCGTCCCGCGAACAGGACGCGGCCAGAGGTGGGCCTGGGCAACTGCATGATCGCTCGACCAGTCGTGGACTTGCCACAGCCCGACTCACCGACGATGCCGAGCGTCTCGCCCTTGCGCACGTCGAGGCTGATGCCGGAAACCGCGTGAACCTTCAGACGGCGACCGGCGGGGAACTCGACGACGAGATCTTCCACCCGCAACAGCACGTCGTCCGCGGAGCGCAGGTGTGCCGTCCCGGTACCGGCCATGATCCTCTAAACCCCTGCCTCGACCTTGGCGGCCGCGATGGAGTCGCCCACGACTGCAGCGATCGCCTGAGGCAGCTCGGCCGCGAGGTTCCGCGCCAGGGCGTCTTCACCCTCGGGCGTCCCGACGGGGTACCAGCACTTGAAGTAGTGCCCCGGCGTCTCCGCCTCGACCAGCGGGGGTTCCTCGGTGTGACACTTCTCCTGCGCGTAGGGACAACGGGGAGCGAACTTGCAACCGGGCGGCGGGCTGACGATGTCAGGTGGTCGTCCCCCGATGATCTGCAAACGGCTGTGACTCGGCTGCTCCAGTTTCGGGATCGACCTCAGCAATCCCTCGGTGTACGGCATGCGCATGTGGGCGAACAACGTCCGGGTAGGCGCACGTTCCACGATCTGGCCGGCGTACATCACTGCGATCTCGTCGGCGCGGCCAGCAACGACACCGAGGTCGTGCGTGACGAGGATCATCGCCATGTCGCGCTCGCGTTGCTGTTGCTGCAACAGGTTGAGGATCTGCGCCTGCACGGTCACGTCCAGCGCAGTGGTTGGTTCGTCGGCGAACAGCAGCTTCGGGCCGCACGCCAGCGCGATGGCGATGACGACCCGCTGGCGCAAGCCGCCGGACAGTTGATGCGGGTACTCGGAGAGACGGCGCTCGGCCTCGGGGATGCCGACCGACTTGAGGAGGGCAAGCGCGGTTTCTGCGGCCTGGTGCCTGTCCATGTCGAGGTGGTACGCCAATGACTCGGTGATCTGGCGTCCGATCTTCACGACCGGATTGAGCGAGGTCATCGGGTCTTGGAACACCATGGCCATCTCGGTGCCCCAGTAGTCGCGCAT
>JBEEGD010000055.1:0-9899 GCA_041166685.1 Acidimicrobiaceae bacterium
TTGCGTTCCTCCGGTGTCAGCTTCGGATATCGCCCACTGTTCGCGTTTCCCACCACGACCTCCCGATCGAGTCGAATCGTTCTCGACTCGCCGAGATGTTGCGGTGATGCTCAGAACCCGCCACACACGAGTGTGTCGTTTTGAGGGGGAAAACGAGGACTGGTCAGGCGCCGACGGCGTGGAAGCCGCCGTCGACGTGGATCATCTCGCCGGTGGTCTTGGGGAACCAGTCGGACAGGAGCGCAACGCACGCGCGTCCGACGGCTTCGTAGTCGCCGCGCACGTCCCACCCGAGCGGGGCACGGTCGCTCCATACGTCTTCGAACTGTGCGAACGCCGGAATCGACTTGGCCGCGACGGTACGAATCGGCCCGGCGGCCACGAGGTTGACGCGGATTCCCTGCGGTCCGAGGGTCTTCGCGAGATACCGGGAGGTTGCCTCGAGCCCGGCCTTGGCGACCCCCATCCAGTCGTACGCCGGCCACGCCTGGGTGCTGTTGTCGAAGTCGAGGCCGACGATCGACCCGCCGTTCGGCATCAGTGGCGCGACGAGCTCCGCCAACACCTTCAACGAGTACGTCGAGATCTGCAGTGCAACCGCGACATCCTCCCAAGGGGCCTCGAGGAAGCCACCGCCGAGACACGACGCGGGCGCGAAGCCGATCGCGTGGAGCGCGCCGTCGACACCGCCCCATTTCTCCGCCAGCTTCGTGCGAACAGTGTCGACGTGATCGGGCTGCGTCACGTCCAGCTCCCAAACCTCGGGCTCCGACGGAAGACGGCGAGCAACACGCTGGGTCAGTCCCATGCCGCGACCGGCGCCGGTCAGGACGATGTCCGCGCCTTGTTCCTGCGCGACGCGCGCAACGGCGAACGCCAGCGAGTCGTCGGTGAGGACACCAGTCACCAGGATGCGCTTGCCGTCGAGCAGACCCATGCGCCCGGACCCTACTGGCAGACCAGGTAGCCCCCGCCGATAAGGTCTCCGGTCGTGCGCATCGGCATCCTTGGGGGCACGGGCCCGGCGGGCAGTGCGCTCGCAGCCCGTCTGGCTTCGGTGGGTTTCGACATCGTCATCGGGTCTCGGTCGGCTGAACGGGCGGAAGCAACCACGTTGCAACTGATCGCGCAATGGCCTGGTCGCAAGCTGCAGATCGAACCCGCAGACAACACGGGCGCCGCGGCCGCCGACCTGATCGTGCTCGCAACTCCTTGGGACGGCGCATCTCAGACGGTGAAATCGGTGGAGCAACTGTTGCACGGCAAGGTCGTCATCTCCATGGCCAACGCGCTCACGCGCATCGGTCGGGAGTTCCAGCCGCTGGTCCCACCGCGCGGCTCGGTCGCGGCGAGCGTGCAGGCGGCGGTACCCGAGTGCCAGGTCGCCGCGGCGTTCCACCACGTACCGGCCAAGGAGCTCGGCGACCTCGATCACCCGATCGAAAGCGACGTACTCATCTGCTCGGATCATCGTCGGGCGACAGATGCCACGACAGAGCTCGTACGCAAGATCCCCAACATGCGCCCTCTCGATGCCGGCGAGCTGTCGCTCGCGACCCCCATCGAGTCGTTCACCGCCGTGCTGCTCCAGCTCAATCTGCACTACAAGACGCGAGTGGCCATCAAGTTCACGGGCATCGCCGAGGGTCTGTGATGCGTTTGTACGACACGGCTCGGCAGGAGATCGTTCCTTTCGAACCGGGTCCGGTGGTCACGATGTACACGTGTGGCATCACGCCGTATGACGCCACCCACTTGGGCCACGCGGCCGTCTACGTGACCTACGACGTGTTGCAGCGCCGGTTGCGCGACCTTGGTCACGACACCAAGTGCGTGCGCAACATCACTGACGTGGACGACTCGATCTTGGCGAAAGCGCGATCGCTCGGCGTGCACTACCTCGACCTCGCGGCCGCGGAGACGGCGCGATTCGACAATGACATGGCCGCGCTGAACCTGCTGGGAAGTTGGAGCGAACCCCGCGCGACGTCGGCGATTCCCGACATACGCGGGTTCATCGGAATGGTGCTCGACCGGGGCCACGCGTACGAGGCCGGCGGTTCGGTGTACTTCGACGTGAGCACCTTCCCCGACTTTGGCTCGGTGTCGCACTACACACGAGAGCAGATGCTCGAGTACGCGGCCGAGCGCGGCGGCAACGTCGACGATCCGTTCAAGCGCGACCCGCTCGACTTCGTGCTGTGGCAGCCGTCGCTCGACGACGAGCCCGCGTGGGAGTCGCTGTGGGGGCCGGGTCGGCCGGGGTGGCACATCGAATGCTCCGCCCTCGCGTTGCGTGAACTCGGCACGACGATCGACCTCCATGGCGGCGGCACCGATTTGATCTTTCCCCACCATGAGTGCGAGCGCGCCCAGTCAGAGGCGGCGACCGGCGAGCCGTTCGTGCGGCACTGGATGCACCAAGCGATGGTGCGCATGGACGGCGAGAAGATGTCCAAGTCGCTCGGCAACCTCGTGTTCGTCTCCGACCTGTTGAAGCAGTGGGACGGTGCCGCCGTTCGCACAATGCTCGTGGAGAACCATTACCGGACGGCCTGGGAGTGGGACGAGACCCGCATGCCCCGCGCCGCCGAGCGGCTCGAGCGCTGGCGAGCAGCCGGCGACGGCGAGGGTGCGATCGACGAGGTGCGCGCTGCCCTCGACGACGACCTCGACACTCCCGCGGCAGTCGAGGCAATCGACCGTGCTGCTGCCGGTGGCCAGGGCGTTTCGAAGGCCGCGGCATTGCTCGGGGTCGACCTGTAACAATCGGACACCGTGGCACCTGAGGAGCGCGAGTACGGGCAGCTGTACACCATTGCCAAGTCCGTGCTGAAGCCGCTCTTCCGGTTCGGGTGGCGGGTGAAGGTGGTGGGGTTGGAGAACGTGCCCACTGACGGGCCGGCGATCCTCTGTCCCAATCACACGTCTGTCATCGACTCGTTCATGATGCCGCTCGTGTTGCCCCGACGGATCACGTTCGTGGGCAAGGCGGAGTACATGGACGACTGGAAAACGAAGTTCATCTTCCCTGCGATGGGCATGATTCCGATCGACCGGTCCGGCGGTAATGCCAGCGAGCGCGCGCTCAACGCTGCCGCTCGCGTGCTCGAACGCGGTGAGCTCTTCGGCATCTACCCGGAGGGCACGCGCTCTCGCGATGGTGTGTTGCACAAGGGTCACACCGGTCCCGCGCGGCTCTCGATGCGCACGGGAGCGCCGATCATTCCGGTAGGGATGCGTGGCACCCGAGACATCCAACCGCCTGATGCGAAGTTCCCCAAGCCGTTCAAGGTGTGCAGCGTCCGCTTCGGGCCGCCGGTCAGCCCCGAGCGCTACCAAGACCGCGAGGATCATCTGGCGCTGCGCCAGATGATCGACGAGGTGATGTACTGCGTGCGCGAGCTCTCCGGCCAGGAGTATGTCGACGCCTACGCCACGAAGAAGGCCGAGGGCTTGCCCACCGACGTCGCAAAGGTCGAGTCGATCAACGGGCATGCCGAAGCCCCCCGTCGTTCGTCTGCCGACGTGTTGAATCCGACAGGCGCGGTGGCCGCTTCCCAGTAGCCCGAAGCTGTGGCCGGCCGCGCGGTGGTTATTTCGTCGAGTTCGCGCCCGATCCAGACCCGATGGCGGCGATGGTGGCCTTGGCCGCGGCGCGGGCCGCGGCGCTTGCGTCTCGCCCGACGCGCAGCATCAGGGGGATCTGCTTCGGGTGCGTCAACAGGTATTTGATCGACGGCCAGGCCTTGGGCGTGCCGAACTCGTCGACCAGGTCGAGCACGTCAGCGCCGAGAGAACTGTCGCCCGCCATGTCGCTGATCACACGGAACGCGATCCACGGGAGGTCGTGTTGGCCGCAGACTCTCGCGATGGCGGCCGTCTCCATGTCGAGGGCGGTCACGCCCTCCGCGACCAGCCGAGCCACGGCAGCATCGTTGAACTCGTAGTCGTCGCCGTCGCCCATGCGGATGACGCCCTTTGGAGTCACCCCATGCACCGGAGTGGATCGAAAGCGCTCGCCGGTGGCGCCGTCGTACACCTCTTCCGGCACAACGAGCTCGCCGACCAGCGACGCGGGAGCGAGCCCGCCCGCGATGCCGCACACGATCACACGGTCGAACGCCGAGCCCTCGAGCATCCGCTCCGCCGCCGCATGCGCCAGCTCTGGCCCGACACCCGTCCCTGTGAGAACGACCTCGGCATCACCGCAGCGCCCGGTGTACACCCGCGACCCGCCCTGCATGCCGGTGCGCTCCAACCCGAGGAGCTTGACCAAAGGCCGCATCTCGCTCGGCATCGGGGCGAAGACCAGCACGCGTTCTGGATTTGGCATCACGACATGAGTTCGTTGACTGCGCCCAGACATCCTCCTGCGCGAGCCGTTAAGCGGACGGCGGCCACACCCGGCCGACCTACCCTGATGCGCATGTCCGCACCCGACGAGATCACGATCCGGCTTCCCGATGGCACGACCAAATCGGTCGCCACCGGGACGACGGCAGGTGATCTGGCGGCGGGGATCGGCTCTGGGCTCCGTAAGGCGGCGGTGATTGCCAACGTCAACGGCGTCGAGCGCGACCTGGTGTGGCCCCTCGAAGACAACGATGAGGTCGCCATCGTCACGAGCAAGGACGACCGCGGCCTGTACACAATCCGCCACTCGACGGCCCACGTATTGGCCCAAGCAGTGCTCGACCTGTATCCCGGGGCCACGTTCGGCATCGGCCCGCCCGTCGAGGACGGGTTCTACTACGACTTCGAGCTTCCTGGCGGCGAGCACTTCAAGGAAGACGACCTTCCGCGCATCGAGGCTCGCATGCGCGAGATCATCACGGAGCAGCAACCGTTCATCCGCGATGAGATCGACGCGGAGGCCGCGCGCACGCTCTTCAAGGACCACAAGTACAAGCTCGAGATCATCGACGACGCATCGACCGATCCGATGTCGGCGACGGAGTCAGGCCTCGTGCGCACGTACGAGAACCCACCGAAGTTCATCGACCTCTGTCGCGGCCCGCACGTCGAGCACACCGGCCGGCATCTCGGTCACTTCAAGCTGATGCGCGTCGCCGGCGCATACTGGCGCGGCGACGAGAAGAACCCGCAGCTCCAACGCATCTACGGCACGGCGTGGGCAACGAAAGCAGAGCTCGAGGACCATCTGCATCGGCTCGCAGAGGCAGCCAAACGCGACCACCGCAAGCTCGCGAACGAGCTCGACCTGCTCAGCTTCCCAGAGCTGCTCGGCGGCGGGCTCGCCGTCTGGCACCCGAAGGGCGCGATCGTCCGCAAGCTGATGGAGGACTACAGCCGGCAGCGGCATCTCGACGGCGGCTATGAGTTCGCGTACACACCGCACATCTCGAACGCGCGACTGTTCGAGACCAGCGGCCACCTCGACTTCTATGCCGACGGCATGTATCCGCCGATGGAGATGGACAACGGGTCGTACTACCCGAAGCCCATGAACTGCCCGGGTCACATCCTCATCTACGAGAGCCGGCAGCGGTCGTATCGCGAGTTGCCACTCCGTTTCTACGAGCTCGGCACGGTGTACCGCTACGAACGCGCCGGCACGCTGCACGGCCTCATGCGCATTCGTGGCTTCACCCAGGATGACAGCCACATCTTCTGCACGCCCGAACAGGCCCACGGCGAAATCGTCAGCCTGTTGCGCTTCGTCCTGTCCGTGTTGCGGGCCTTCGGATTCGAGGAGTTCGAAGCGAACCTGTCGACGAAACCGAAAGACAAGTTCGTCGGCACGGACGAGGGCTGGGAGACCGCCACGGAAGCGTTGCGCGACGCGCTCGTCGCGGAAGAGCTCGAGTACGAGATCGATGAAGGCGGCGGCTCGTTCTACGGTCCGAAGATCGATGTGCACGTGCGCGACGCCATCGGGCGCAAATGGCAGCTCTCGACCATCCAGTACGACTTCAACATGCCGGAGCGTTTCGACCTCGAGTACGTCGGCGCCGACAACGAGCGTCATCGCCCGGTGATGATCCATCGCGCCCTCATGGGCTCGATCGAGCGATTCTTCGGCGTGCTGCTCGAGCACTACGCGGGCGCCTTTCCCGCATGGCTGGCTCCGGTGCAGGCGCGCGTGCTGCCGGTGAGCGAGGACCACGAGCCCTACGCCGTGCGCATCGCCGACCGGTTGAAGGCTGACGGTTTTCGGGTCGACATGGCCGAGGCCACGGAAGGGCTCGGCAGTCGCATCCGCAAGGCGAAGATGGAGAAGCTGCCGTACATCCTCGTGGTCGGCAACGACGACGTCGACCACGGCACGGTGGGTGTCAACGCCCGGGGGAGTGAGCGGCCCGAGCGCGACGTACTCGTCGACGACTTCGTCAAACGGCTGTCGGCCGACGTCACCGCGCGCCTATGAGCCTCGATCGGCTCTGGGCGGGCTGGCGCAGCGAGTACATCGACGACGTGACATCGACGGACGGTGGAGCGCGCACCTCGGTGTTCAAGCGCATTCTCGAGAGTGGCCTGCCCGACGATGAAACCCACATCGTGTGGCGTGGACCACTGACCTTTGCGATCCTCAACCGCTTCCCCTACATCAGCGGCCACCTCCTCCTCATGCCCTATCGCGAGGTGGGCGAGCTCGAGGACTTGACCCCTGAGGAGCACGCCGAGCTCTGGGCCGCAGTCTCCGACGCGGTGCGTGCCGTCAAGTCGGCGTATCAGCCCGACGGTTTGAACATCGGCGTCAACCTGGGGACGGCGGGCGGTGCTGGCGTGCCCGACCACCTCCACGTCCACGTGATGCCCCGCTGGAACGCGGACTCGAACTTCATGACGGCGGTCGCCGAGACCCGGGTCCTGCCCGAAGCACTGCCGGTCACCTGGCGCAAATTGCGCGACGCGTGGCCCACGTAGTCACAATCGCACGGTGACCAGCGGCGACGAACACGTGAGTGATGAGCTCCCAGACGAGCTCGACGCATCCAATTTCGTCGGTCCTTACATGTTCCCCGACAACAACCGCCGGCGGGTTCCCGCCGTGCTGTACGTGCTCATGGGCGCGGCGGCGGTTCTCGTGTGGGCGTTGACTCGCAACGGTCAGCCGGTGCTCGTCAACGGAGGCGTGCTTGGCGGCGGCATCGCACTCGTTCTGTTCGGTCTCTACTCCTACCAAGCCGGTTTCGATCTCGAGGTCGACGAGCGCGACGCGCTCGTTGCCGCAACTCGAGCCGTCGGATTCCCCGTCGGTCACGCGTCAGCGCAACTTGGTTGGCGCGGCCTGCGCAGCAAGCCCACCTGGCGGATCCTCGTCTACTCGAGCGAGGAACCGCCCACGAAGCGGGGGCTGGTGCTGATCGACGGTGTACGCGGCGAGGTGCTCCAGCACTTCGTCGAAGACAACCCCGAAGACTGGAGCGACCTGTCTTGAGCTCGTCCCGTGGTGTCGAAGCGAGCGTGCGTGGTTGCGTAAGTCGCTCTAGATGACCTCGAGCGTGACGCGCGAGCATCGTGTCGCCATTGTCCAGGACATCGCGGACCACAGGGAGATGTCGTTGGCGACGCTTCACATTGAGCATCCGATCTCCGATCTCGGCACCTGGCTGCGGGCGTTCAACGAATTCGCTGACGCTCGTCGCGGTGCTGGGGTGACCGCTCAACGCATCCACCAGCCGGTTGACGATGACCAGTACATCGTCGTTCAGCTCGACTTCGACACCGTTGGGGCCGCTGAGCAGTTCAAGGGCTTCCTCGAATCGGTGGTGTGGCAGTCGCGAGATCTGTCACCAGGACTGATGGGCTCACCGACGGCGCGCGTCCTGCGTGAGGCCCAAGCAGCGCAGTAACAGCATCCGATGCGTCCTGGCTTCCAGCACGCACACCAATGACGCACTGACGAGCGACCTCGACCATCGGCTATCTCCAAGGCGTCCAGCTCGCCACACCAGGTACTGAGTCAGTGCTGACGCGCCAGCCGTAACGACGCGACCCGAACGAGCGTCACACCCCCGAGCACCAGCGCGAGCGCGAGCACGGCCAACCCGAGCCCGATTCCGGTGCGGGCAAGCGCGCTCGGACCCGACGCGGTGGTGTTGTCACGGGTGATGGTCTCGCCCAGGACCTCGGCCGCGGGCGCCTCAGCACTCGCGGACCTTGCCGGTGCGGCAGTCGCCCCTGTGCCGAGCACCTCGGTGCCCGATGTGCCGCCAGCGGCCTCACCGCCACCGCCGCCGTTCGACGTCGGCGTCGGCGTCTCACTCGCATCACCGGCGACGAGGCCTTCACCGCAGCCGCTGACCCAGAAGACCTTGTGCTTCACGTCTGATCCCTGCGAGCCGTCGGCGTGCACCGTGAGCCGGATGTGCCACCCCTGCTTCGGGTGCGGCTCGATGCCGGCCAGCTGCGCGCGCAGGTCGTACCTGCTCGACGCATCGAGGCCTGCCTCACTCCCGCCGCCGGCGTGGCTGTCCTCGCCGATCGACACTTGATCGGTGACCACCACCCCGCCCAGGGTCGGAGCGACGGCTTCGAACGTGAGATCGGCTATGAGCGGCCCGGCGTCGAACCCGTAAAAGTCGACTTGGAAGACGCAGCCGGGATGGGGCTCGTTGTCCGGCGCATCGTCGAACGGGACGCCATCGATCTTGATGGTGCCGTTGTTACCCGCCGGATCACCGCCGCCCCGCTCGCTGCTCGCGGGCTCCTCCGTATCCTTCGTCTGTCCCGCGCCCTCGCCCTGGCCCTGGCCCTGGCCCTGATGGCCCTGGCCCTGGCCCTGATGACCCTGGCCCTTGCCGTTGTCCGACTTCGCCACCGCCGGCGGCGCCAAAAACGTCAGCACCACCACTGCCACCAGCCCCACTCGCCGCACGCTTCTCAGTCCCATGACGACCCTCCGTGGTTGTCGTTGCCGGGGTAACACTTTCCGTGCGCGGAAGGTCGCTAAACGTCACTGACGCAAATTGGGCCGAATGGCCCAATTTGGTGCCGGCGCTCCACCGAGCAGGCGGCGGGCCCTTCGGTCGACCCGACGATCCGGCTGTCGACTACCGAAAGAGTGGCTCTCAGCCGGATCGTTGGCTTACGTCGAAGCAGACGCGAGGTACGCGGTAAGAGCGGATGCCTGCGCGGCCATCGATCGCCGCAAGAGCGCGGCGATGAGCCGGGACCCGGGTGGCGGTCCGCTCACATCGACGCGCCAGGTGTAGCGCGTCTCCGTACCCACCGGCTCGAACGTATGCGTCGCGACCATCCGGAGGGGCCACGCGGGGCGTACGTTGCGAAACACGGCGCGCCGGTTCAGCTCCCAGGTCATGACCTCGCTCGTAGCGCGGAACGGCACACCGCCCAAGCGGCCGCGGATGGCGTAGCAAGTCCCGACACCGGGCGGCTCTGTGTCCGGCTGCCAGGTGCGCACGCCCGGGTCGATCAGCGGTGCGATGTCCGGGGCCATGACCGCGTGCCACGCGTCCGCCGGCCCGCCCGGCAACGTCGTCGTGCGCTCCGCGGTGTGAGTGCTCACCGCTCGGCTGCAACGATTGAGCGAGCGGGCAGGTTCGGTCTGCGAAACCACCTTGGTCGCGGTCCAGGAGAGGTCAGCGGCACGCACGCATGATGCCGGATGTGTTCGCCATCGGAAACGGGACGTTCCGGATGTGCAACTTGCGGCTTCGGTTCTACGCGCGCAGTTCGGCGAGTGTCTTCTCGAGGCGGCGTCGGCGGGTCTCGTCGGTCTTGGCGCCGGCGATGCCATCGGTATGACGCCGCTGGTTGCTGTAGGAGAGCGCGTCGAACGCGGCCTTCGCCGTCTTGTCCTTGGCCAGCGCCTTCGCCAACTCGGGCGGGATCTGCACGGTGCGGGGCTCGTCGTCCAGCTCGATGTCGACGTCGACCGCGTCACCGCCCCCGACGCCCGCGCCGGCGCG